>NZ_JAQECM010000042.1:0-21413 GCF_027669965.1 Candidatus Collinsella stercoripullorum
GGGCGCGCGAGAGCAGGGCGCCCGCGAGGGCGGCGAGCACCGCGGGCGCCACCCAGGCGAGCCCCAGCCCGGCCAGCGGTAGCGCGTCGATCGGCAGCCACGCCGCCGGCGCCAGGGCGTCGCGCAGCGCGTCGGCCACGCTGACCACCGCGACAACTCCCACCGTGCAGGGCCACACGAGCGGGACGCGGTCGCACGGACCGTGCAGCATGCCCATGACCACGAGCACGATGGCGACCGGGTACAGCGCGCCCAGCAGCGGGACGGAGAAGGCGAGGATCGCATCGAGCCCGAAGTTCGAGACCGCGCACGAGAAGACGGCGAACACGAGGGCGCAGACGCGGTAGCTCACCTTCGGCAGCTCCTCGGAGAAGTAGGTCCCGCAGCAGCTGATGAGGCCGATGCACACGTTCAGGCAGGCGAGCAGGAAGATCGCGGCGACCACCACGGTCCCGGCGGCGCCGAAATGCGCCGTCGCCGACGCCGTGAGCACGGTCGCGCCGTTGGTGGCGCCGGGGACCTCGACCGCCATGCCCGCGCCGACATACGACAGGCCGCAGTAGATGAGCGCCATGAGCGCGCCCGCGACCACCCCGGCGCGGGAGATGGCGCGCATGAGGGGGCGCGGCTCGGTCACGCCCATCTCGCGGATGTTCGTGGCGATCACGATCCCGAAGGTGAGCGATGCGAGCAGGTCCATGGTCTGGTAGCCGTCCAGGAACCCCTGGACGGCCGGGACGGCCCGGTACGCCTTCGCGGCCGGCGCGGGGTCCGGCAGCGGGGCGGCCAGCGCCGCGGCGGTCACCGCGACGATCAGGAGGATGAGCGCCGGACCCGTCAGGCGGCCCAGCAGGCGCGTGAGGCGCCCCGGGTGCATCGCGAGCAGGTAGGCCGCCGCGAAGAAGGCGACCGAGAACGCGAGGCGCGCCGCATCGACCGGCATGTCGGCGGGCAGCAGCGGCTGGAGCATCTCGAACGCGGTGGACGAGGTGCGCGGGATGGCCAGGCACGGCCCGATGGCGAGGTAGACGGCCGCGACGAAGCCGCGGGCGAACGCCGGGTGCACGCGCCCGGCGAGCTCGCGCGCCGTGCCGGCGAGCGCCACCGCCACGATGCCGAGCACCGGAAGGCCGATCCCCGCGACGAGGAAGCCGAGGGTCGCCGGAACCGCCTCGGCACCCGCCTGCAAGCCGATGAGCGGCGGCAGGATGAGGTTCCCCGCCCCGAAGAACATCGAGAACAGCGTGACGCCCACCACGAGCGACTGCCTGACCGTAAGCCGTTGATCCACGACGCGCACCTTTCGTCTCCATCTTCCCTGGGACTGATGATTGTCGCACAACGGCGCACCCGCCGAACCGAGAAGCGGCGCGCACCCCGGACGGGATGCGCGCCGCCTGAGCGCATGATATGGACGGGATGCCCTCGGCCTACAGCTCGCGGCCGGGATAGTGGCAGTTCACGAAGTGGCCGGGCTTGACCTCCTTGGTCGGCGGCACCTCCGCGGAGCACTTCTCCGTGGCGTGCGGACAGCGCGTATGGAACGGGCAGCCGCTCGGGATGTTCGTGGGGCTCGGCAGGTCGCCCTCGATGAGGACGTGCTTCTTCTCGATCGTGGGATCGGGGATGGGCACGGCCGACAGCAGCGCCTGCGTGTAGGGGTGCTGCGGGTTGGAGTAGAGCTCCTCGTTGGGCGCGACCTCCATGATGGTGCCGAGGTACATGACGCCGATGCGGTCCGAGATCATCTCGACGACGGCGAGGTCGTGGGAGATGAACAGGTACGTGAGGTTGTACTGCTCCTGGACGTCGCGCAGCAGGTTCAGCACCTGGGCCTGGATGGACACGTCGAGCGCGGAGACGGGCTCGTCGGCCATGATGAGCTTGGGGTTCACGGACAGGGCGCGAGCGATGCCGATGCGCTGGCGCTGGCCGCCGGAGAACTCGTGCGGGTAGCGCTCGCCGTGGGTGGCCGGCAGGCCGACGACCTCGAGCAGCTCGTGGACGCGCTTCAGGCGCTCGCCCGGGCTCAGCTTGGTGTGCACGAGCAGCGGCTCGGCGATGATGTCCTGCACCTTCATGCGGGGGTTCAGCGACCCGTAGGGGTCCTGGAACACCATCTGCATCTTGGAGCGCAGCGGGCGCATCTCCTTGGCGGAGATCTTGGCGATGTCCTGGCCGTCGAAGATGATCTGTCCCTCATCGGGGGTGATCAGGCGGTTGATGAGGCGGCTCGTGGTCGACTTGCCGCAGCCCGACTCACCCACGAGCGAGAAGGTCTCGCCCGGCATGATGTCGAAGCTCACGTTGTTGACGGCGTGCACCCACTTGTTGGGCTTGCCGAAGAACGTCTTGCCGACGGGGAAGCGCTTGGACAGGTTCTTGACGGACAGCAGGGGCTCAGCAGCGGTTGCTCCCATAGCTTAGGCCCCCTTTCGAGCGTTGGCGTGGAACGGGCAGGCGCACCGATGGTTCTCGCCCACCTGGACGAGGTCGGGCAGCTTCTCGGAGCACGACGGCTGCGCGTACTTGCAGCGCGGCGCGAAGCGGCAGCCGGAGGGCATGGCCGCGAGGTCGGGCACGGAGCCGGGGATGGAGGGCAGACGGTGCACGCGGCTGCCCAGCTTGGGCACGGACTCGATCAGACCCTGGGTGTAGGGGTGCTGCGGGTTGGCGAACAGCTCCTTGACCGGGGCCTCCTCGACGATGTTGCCGGCGTACATGACGATGACGCGGCTGCAGGTCTCGGCCACGACGCCGAGGTCGTGCGTGATCATGAGGATGCCGGTGTTGCGCTTGTTGCGGATGTCCTCCATGAGGGCGAGGATCTGCGCCTGGATGGTGACGTCGAGCGCGGTGGTCGGCTCGTCGGCGATGAGCAGCTTGGGCTCGCACGACATGGCCATGGCGATCATGACGCGCTGGCACATGCCGCCCGACAGCTCGTGCGGGTAGTTGCGCAGCGTCATCTCCGGCTCGGGGATACCCACGAGCTTCAGGGCGGACACGCAGCGCTGATGGACCTCGTCCTTGGAGAGGCCCTTGTTGTGCAGCGAGATCGCCTCGATGAGCTGGTTCTCGATGCGCATGATGGGATCGAGCGCGCTCATGGGCTCCTGGAAGATCATCGAGATCTCGTTGCCGCGGATGGACTGCATCTCGGCCTCGGGGAGGTCGAGGATATGCTTGCCGCCGAACACGATATCGCCGGTGATGCGCGTGGACAGCTTGTTGTGCAGGCGCATCACGGACAGCGAGGTCACCGACTTGCCGCAGCCCGACTCGCCCACCAGGCCGACGATCTCACCCGCGTGGACGTCGAAGGAGACGCCGTTCACGGCGGTGATCCATTCCTTCTTCCCGCGCTTGAATTCCGTCTTGAGGTCCTTGACCTCCAACAGTTTTTCAGCCATGGAAACCTCCTAGTTCAGCTTGGGATCGAGCGTGTCGCGCAGGCCGTCGCCGAACAGGTTGAAGGCGAGAACCGTCAGGAAGATCACCAGGCCGGGGAACAGGACCAGGTGCGGGGCGATCGCCAGGTAGTTGCGGCCCTGGGACAGGATCGCGCCCCACTCGGCCTGCGTCACGCTCGCGCCGAAGCCGAGGAACGACAGGGAGGAGGCGGACAGGATCGAGCCGCCCACGTTCATCGTGAAGTTGACGATGAGCGCCTGCATGGTGCCCGGGAAGATGTGCACGAACATGGTGCGCACGGGGCTGCAGCCGATGGACTGGGCGACCTCGACGTACAGCTCGCCGCGGACCTCGAGGACCGCGCCGCGGATGATGCGCGCGAACGAGGGGACCGTGAACACCGCGAGGCCGATCATGATGTTGGTGATGCCCGGGCCGATGATGGCCACGATGGCGATGGCGAGCAGGATCGACGGAAACGCGAACATGACGTCGCAGATGCGCATGATGATCGAGTCGATGATGCCGCCGAAGAAGCCCGCGATCAGGCCGAGCACGACGCCGCCGGCGGTGCCCAGGACCGACGCGGTGAGCGCCGTGCCGAGCGACAGCTGCGTGCCGGCGATGATGCGGCTGAACACGTCGCGGCCGAACTCGTCGGTGCCCCAGATATGGGTGGGCGACGGGCTCGCCAGGATCGCGCTGTAGTCGTAGGCGTTCGGATCGTACGGGGTGATGGAGGGACCGATCACCGCGAGGATCAGGATGAAGATGATGAACGCCAGACCGGCGACGGCCGTCTTGCGGCGCAGGAACTTCTTGATGAACTGGACCGTGGGGTTCTGGGCCTTCGGCAGCTCCTCGGCTGCGACGGTGCCCGCGGTCGCTTGCTTGGTATCAGCCATGTTCGCCTCCTACTCGTATCTCACGCGCGGGTTGATGACGGCGTACAGGACGTCCGCCAGCAGGTTGATCACCATGTACTCGAAGGAGAAGAACAGGATGAGCGCCTGCACCACCTCGTAGTCGCGGAAGCCGATGGAGTCGACGAGCAGACGGCCCAGGCCCGGGATGGAGAACACGGTCTCGACCACGACGGAGCCGGCGATGAGCGCGCCGATCTGCAGGGCGGTGACGGTGATGATGTCGATCGAGGAATTCTTGAACGCGTGCACCATGATGACGCGCGGCTCGGGCAGGCCCTTGGCGCGCGCGGTGCGGATGTAGTCCTTGCCGAGGTTCTCGATCATGGAGGAGCGCGTCACGCGCGCGAGGATCGCCATGATGCCGGCGCCCATGGCGACGGAGGGCAGGATGTAGCCCCTCCAGTCCTCGAGGCCGCCCGTGGGGAAGATGCCCAGGTTCACGGAGAAGATCTGCATGAGCTGCAGGCCCAGCCAGAAGTTGGGCAGCGAGATGCCGGCGATGGCGATGAGCATGCCGATGAGGTCGAGCGCGCGGCCGCGGTTGATGGCGGCGACGACGCCGATGATGATGCCGAACAGCACCGACCAGGTGATCGAGCAGATGGTCAGGTAGATGGTGATCGGCAGACGGGGGGCGAACAGCTCGGCGACGGTCGTGTTGTTCGTGTACGACACGCCAAGATCGCCCTGAAGGATCCCGGTGACCCACTGGATGTACTGCGGCACCAGCGGCTGGTCGAGACCGAGCTGCTTGCGGACGGCCTCGACCTCGCCCGCCGTGGCGGTCGCGCCGGCGACCTGGCGCGCAGCGTCACCCGGGATCAGGTGAATGAACATGAAGATGATGATGGAGATGACGAATAGGAGCGGAATCATGCTCAGGATTCGCTTGACGACGTACTTCCCCATGTGGCTCCCTCCCTTGCGTTTCCAACCCGGTAACGTGACCGCCAGCCCTCGCGTGCGGCGGGGGCTGGCGGTCAGCTACAACCTAGTGTTCGACTGGGACTCGTGATACTCGGTCTAGACGTTCAGCGTAGCGTGGATGACGTCGATGCCCTGCGGCACGTACTTGATGCCGTTCAGGTAGGCCTTGTAGGACAGGAGGGTGTTGTCGCTGGCGAGGTACAGCCACGGGCACTCCGGCCAGACGATGTCCTGGCAGGTGCCGTAGTGCTGGTTCTGCTCGTCCTCGGTCGGGGCGGCGTTGCCGGCCTCGAGCTCGGAGTCGAACTCCTCGTTCTTCCAGAAGGCGGTGTTGTAGCCGGTGGGCGGGATCATGGCGGTGGAGAGCAGCGAGCGCATGAAGCCGTCGGCGTCGGACTGAGCCCAGTTGACGTACCACATGTGGAGCGTGGTCTCGTCCTCGGGGGCGGCGGCGAGCTCGGCGTTCGTGGCGGCCTCGTTGGGCTTCACGTTGACGGTGACGCCGATGTTCTCGAGCTGCTGCATGACGAAGGTCATGCCCTTGGTCTCCTGGGTGGAGTTGTCGCCGATGATATCGACCTCGAAGCCGTCAGCGTAGCCGGCCTCCTCGAGCAGGCTCTTGGCCTTGTCGAGATCGACCTCGTAGGGGGTCTGGGCCTTGTAGCCCGGGACGATCTCGGGCAGGACCGAGGTCGCGGGGGTGGCGGCGCCGGAGTACATGACGCGGCAGTACTCCTCCTGGTCGAAGGCGTAGTTCAGGGCCTGGCGCACGCGGACGTCGGACAGCGGCTCGTAGTTGGTGTTGAGCGTGACGTAGCGCATGGTCGTCGACGGGATCGAGACCATGTTGATGTCGCCGGCGGAGCGCACCGTGGCGACCTGGTCGGTCGGCATCGGGTAGATGGCCGTGGCCTCACCGGTCTGCAGGGCGGCGATACGGGAGCCGGCCTCGGGCACGACGCGGAAGTCGATGCGGTCGATCGAGGGGGCCTCGCCCCAGTAATCCTCGTTGCGCACGATGGAGACGTGGTCGCCCTGGGCGTACTCCTCCAGCATGTAGGGGCCCGAACCGGCGGACTGCTTGGAGTAGTCGAAGCTGGAGTCGTTCACGACGTTGGGGCTGATGAGGTAGAACTGCGTCATGGAGTTCATGAACGGCGCGTAGGGCTCGGGCAGGTGGAACTGCACGGTGAGCTCGTCCACGGCGGTGCAGGAGTCGACGCGCGGGATCTCGGTGGTCTCATCGATGGTCTCGATGAAGGTGCGGCGACGGCGCCAATTGTTGGCCGGGTCGATGGCGGCCTGGTAGTTGCTCACGACCGCGTCGGCGTTGAGCGCCGCGCCGTCGGTGAAGGTGATGCCCTCGCGCAGGTGGAAGGTGTAGGTGCAGGCGTCGTCGGAGACCTCGTAGGACTCAGCGGCACGCGGGACGGGCTCGTAGTTCTCGTCCAGGTCGTACAGGGAGTCGTAGATGTAGTACACGACGTTGCCGGAGTTGCTGTCGGACCAGTCCATGGGGTGCATCTCCTGGAACTCGCCCTCGAAGGCGAGGATGCACTCGTTCTTCGGCGCCTTGCCGTCGGTCTTCTCGGCGCGGACGACGAAGCCCTCCTCGTCCGCCTCGATGATCTCGACGTTGGAGTCGGTGGAAGCCGAGCCGGAATCGGTGGTCGTCTCACCACCGCCGCCGCAGCCGGCAAGCCCGAGCCCGGCGACCGTTGCGGCGGTCGCGGCGGCGGCGCCGACGAACCCGCGACGGGTCACGTTGTGCTCGGAACGCGCCATGTTCTTGCTCTCTTTGTCCATAGGACACTCCTTTCGCGCCTTGCTACCTCCATGCGGTGTGGGCGCATTTAGTGTAGGGATACCAAAAGCGGCGATGCCCTGTCAGCGACCTTGCGAGTACCGCTATACTGTGCCCGCACGCTCATGGTACTGCTTTATCATCACGGAGCGCGAGGAGTTGCGCAAGCGGGGTAACCGTTCAGGCGCTGGAAACCGACCGTTCACGGCGAGG
The DNA here is from genome assembly GCF_027669965.1 of Candidatus Collinsella stercoripullorum. NCBI lineage: Bacteria > Bacillati > Actinomycetota > Coriobacteriia > Coriobacteriales > Coriobacteriaceae > Collinsella > Candidatus Collinsella stercoripullorum. The sequence continues at coordinate 7,285 of NZ_JAQECM010000042.1, forward strand.
AAATATTTTTTCCATACCGGTCATAACGGTCAAATCGATCAGATGGAGGAAATGTTGGCGTACCGGTTCGACCGCGCTCGGTACGACGAGCGCATGAAGTGGTATCTGCACGACCGCTTCGGAATGTTCATCCACTTCGGCCTGTACTCCATCCCCGCGCGCGGGGAGTGGCTGCGCAGCACCGAGGAGATGCCTGAGGAGCTCTACCTCCCCTACTTCGAGGAGTTCGACCCGTATGCGCTCGACGCCCGCGCCTGGGCGCGCGCCGCCAAGCGCGCCGGCATGCGCTACGCCGTCCTCACCGCCAAGCACCACGACGGCTTCTGCCTGTTCGACACCGCCACCACCGACTTCAAGTCCACCAACACGCCCTACGGGCGCGACATCGTCGCCGACTACCTCGAGGCCTTCCGCGCCGAGGGGATCCGCGTGGGCCTGTACTACTCGCTCATCGACTGGCACCACCCCGACTTCCCCCAGTACGGCGACCGGCAGGCGCCGCTGCGCCATGACCCGGTGGCCGGCTCCAACGAGCACCGCGTGTTCGACCGCTACCTCGACTACATGCACGAGCAGGTGCGCGAGCTGTGCACCCGCTACGGCAAGCTCGACCTGCTGTGGTTCGACTTCTCCTACGACGACCTGCGCGGCGAGGCCTGGCGCGGCACCGAGCTCATGAGCATGGTGCGCGAGCTGCAGCCCGACGTGATCGTCAACAACCGCATCGAGGTCTCCGGCGAGGGCTTCGGCTCGCTCGCCCAGTGCGACCCCACGCCCTACCACGGCGACTTCGTCACGCCCGAGCGCATCATCCCGCCCAACGGCCTGTTCGACGTCGAGGGCAGGCCCCTCGCGTGGGAGGCCTGCATCACGATGAACGACAACTGGGGCTACTTCGCCACGGACCGCAACTTCAAGCCCGCCGACCTGCTCGTCCACAAGCTCGTGGAGTGCGTCTCCAAGGGCGGCAACATGATCTTGAACGTCGGCCCGGACGCGACCGGACGCATCCCCGACGAGTCGCTCGCCATCTTGGACGAGATCGGCCGTTGGATGGACCGCAACGGTGCGAGCATCTACGGCGGCGGGCGCGCCGCGGGCGGGCCCATCGAGGTCGACCGCCCCGAGTACGGGCGCGTCACCCGCTCCGGCGACACGTATTACTTCCACCTGTACGAGAACGCACTCGGCCCGGTGCCCCTCATGGGTGTCCCCAAGGACCGCATCGAGAAGATCCGCTTGCTGCGCGACGGCACGGAGGTGCCGCTGTCGACCAGCTGGGTCCACAGCGACTACCCCGATATCGCCTTCGCCGACCTCGGCCCCTCCCCGGTGCTGCCCGACCCCGTCGACACCGTGCTCGCCGTCACGATCAAGGAGGCGTGAGGGATGACCGTCCTCTCCGATTCGTTCGCCGCCCACGCGCAGGAGCGCTTCGACGCCCGCCGCGAGGTGCTCTCCCCCATCTCCCGCGACATCGAGGCGGGCCTCGCCGCCATCGACGACGCGGACGTCCGCACGCTCATCAGGAGCTACTACGGCACCCTGCCGCTGACCGACGTGTTCGACGCCGGGTTCGAGCTGTTCGCCTCGTTCGCCCGCCAGGCGTGCGAGCTGCGCCGCACCTCCCCGTGGTGCGCGGACATCCCCGAGGATATCTTCGTCCAGTACGTCGCGAGCCCGCGCGTCAACAACGAGCCGCTCGCCGACGCCTGGCCCGTCTTCCGCGCCGCGCTCGCCGACCGCCTGCGCGGCCTTGACGCCTACCGCGCCGTCGTGGAGATCAACTACTGGTGCTGCGAGACGGCCACCTACCAGTCCTCCGACGGCCGCACGCTGGGCCCGCTCGGCGTGCTCGCCTCGGGTGACGGCCGCTGCGGCGAGGAGTCGACCTACCTCGTGACCGCCCTGCGCGCCAACGGCATCCCCGCGCGCCAGCTCTACACGCCCTGGTGGGCGCACTGCGACGACAACCACGCCTGGGTCGAGGCCTACGCCGGCGGCGCCTGGCACTACCTGGGCGCCTGCGAGCCGGAGGAGGAGCTCGACCGCGGCTGGTTCACCGCGGCGTCCGGTCGCGCCATGCTCGTCCACACGCGCCTGTTCGACGACTTCGGCTGCGACTTCGCGCGCGACGCGCACCTGCTCGCCCGCGAGGGCAGCCAGGTGATCGTGAACCTGACCGAGTCCTACGCCCCCTGCGTGCTGCTCTCCGTGCGCGTCCTCGACGCCGCCGGCGCGCCCGTGGAGGGCGCCTCGGTGCGCCTGCGCCTGGTGAACGAGGCCGCGTGGCACGACATCGCGCACCTCACGAGCGATGAGGCGGGCACGGCCCGCATCGTGGTCGGCGAGGGCACCCTGCGCGTGGTCGCCACCACGGGCGACGGGATGGCGGAGGCCATCATCGACACCGCCGCCTGCCACGACCTCGAGCTCACGCTGGACGAGACCGTGCACGGCGACACCGACTGGGTCGACTTCGACGTCCATGCGCCGGCCGACCACCCCGCCCCCTCCCACCCGCTCACGCCCGAGCAGGTCGAGCGCGGGCGCGGGCGCAAGCGCGAGGCCGACCGCATGCGCACCGAGCGCGTCGCCGGCAGCGTTGAGCGCGCCCGCGAGATCGCCCGCGCCTGCGGGCACGACGCGGACGGCTGCCTGCCCTACTTCGAGCAGGCCTTCGCCAACGCCCCCGAGGTCGAGCGCTTCCTGGCCGTCGACGACGGCGCCGACCGCGCGGCCCTGCTCGCCACGCTCACGTCCAAGGACTTCCGCGACCTGTCGGCCGACATCCTGGAGGACCACATCCAGGGCGGTCGCGCGGTCCGCGAGGACGCCCTCGCCTACCTCGCACGCGAGGGGGTCGGGGACCCGGCCGAGGCGCAGGGGCTCTACGAGCGCTACGTGCTGTGTCCGCGCGCCCACTTCGAGCACCTCTCCGCATACCGCGCCTTCATCCGCGCGCACTTCGACGCCGAGACGGTCCGCGGATTCGTCGCCGACCCGCTGCGCGTGTGGGACTGGATCTGCGAGAACACCTCGTTCACCTCCCGCGAGCACACCAAGCGCTACGTGGGCACGCCGCGCGGCGCGCTCGTGTCCGGCCAGGCGAGCGCCGTCACCCGCCGCTCGCTGTTCGTGGCGATCTGCCGCAGCTTCGGCATCGCGGCCCGCATCAACCCCATCGATGCGGGGATCGAGTACTTCGCCCACGGCTCCTTCGTGCCCGTGGAGCATGCCGAGGAGGGCTTCGAGGTCCTGTTCGCCAGCGACGCCGACCCGGCGCCCGGTTACTTCCAGACCTGGAGCATCGCCCGCTACCTGCACTTCACCGCGGTGAGCGGCAAGGCGGCCCAGGGCTTCAAGGTGCTCGACCTGTGGGGCAAGGCCCCGTTCGAGGACGGCGTCTGCCGCGTGAAGATGCCGCTCGGCGAGTACCGCCTCACCACCGCCGTGCGCCTGCCCAACGGCGACGTCCACGCCGCGGAGCGCGCCTTCGAGGTGACGCCCGGCTACGACGGCACCCCCATTGAGCTCAAGCTGCGCGAGCCGGACGTCTCCGAGATGCTGCAGGACATCAAGCTCGATGCGTTCGCGCTCGCGGACGCCGAGGGCGCGGCGATCGACTGCGGCGAGATCGCCGCGGCGGGCCCGACGGATGCCAAGCCCGTCATCGTCGTGTTCCTCGAGCCGGGCATGGAGCCCACCGAGCACCTGCTCAACGAGATGCGCGAGCAGGCTGGCCGCCTGGACGACGCGGGCGCGCCCATCGTGCTCGCCGTGCGCGACGCCGAGGAGCTCGCCGACCCCACGCTCGCGCGCACGCTGCCCTTGCTTCCTCGCACGACGGTCGCCTACGACAACTTCTCCGAGCTGCCGGAGCGCCTGGCGCGCCGCATGTTCACCAATCCCGAGAAGCTGCCGCTGATCATCCTCGCCGTCGCCGACGACGCCGGCAACCTGACGGGTCGCTATGCCGCGGCAGGCTACAACGTGGGCACCGTCGACCTGGTGCTCAAGCTCATCTCGCTCATCAGCTAGGCTGCGGGGCCCCGGGCGGGCAGCGCAGCGCGAGGGAGCCCGGTCCGCGATCGCGGACCGGGCTCCCTCTTCATCGGCGCATGTATCGCCATGCGGCTTCGGACCCGGCCCTCCGCTCGCAGGCGAGCGGAGGGCCTCCCATGTCCGTGCGGGGAGCGCTCGTCCGGCATCCCCGCCCTATGTGCGGGCGAACGGGTCGGCGGCCCCTCACGCCTCCATCAGGCCGGCGTATGCGGCGCCGATGAGCCCGGCGTCGTTGCCGAGCGAGGCGATCTCGATCGGGGTGTCGGCGCACACCGACAGGGTGTAGTGCTTGAAGCGCTCCACGAGCTTGCCCAGGAACAGGTCGCCCGCGGCGGACAGGCCGCCGCCGAGCACGATGGCCTCGGTGTCGACCGTGCACGCGAGGTTGGCGAGCGCCAGGCCGAGATACTCGACCATGGTGTCGACCGCCGCCGCTGCCGCCTCATCCCCCGCCTGATAGGCGTCGAACACGCTCTTGGAGTCGGAGGGACCGGCGAGCTCGACGGGCTGGGTCCCGCGCTTCTCGCACTCCATCTTGTAGGTGTTCACGACGCCGGTCGCGGACGCGTACTGCTCGAGGCAGCCGTGACGCCCGCAGCCGCACACGCGCTCCTCGGCGGGGTTCACGCAGGTGTGGCCGACCTCGCCGCCCGCACCGTTGGCGCCGCCGATGACCTTGCCGTCGACGACGACGCCGGCGCCGATGCCCGTGCCGAGCGTCACGAGCGCCATACTGCGATGGCCGAGCGCCGAACCGCGCCACATCTCGCCGAGCGCGGCCGCGTTGGCATCGTTCACGAACGCGACGGCGGCGCCGCCGAACGCGTCCCTGAGCGCCGCGCCGAGCCCCTGGAGGTCGATCGAGGCGTTGGCGATGAGCTTGACGTCGCCGTCATCGGGGACCGGGGCCGGAACCGCAAGTCCGATGCCCTTGAGGACGACGTCGCCGTCCTGGGCGTCGAGCAGGCTCTTGATGCCGTCGATGACCGCGGCGTAGCCGGCCTCGTCCACCAGCGGCGGCGTGGGCACGCTCAACTTGGACAGAATCTTGCCCTCGCGGTTGACCAGGCCCTCCTTGACGGTCGTTCCGCCCACGTCGATACCCACGAACAGCTCTTCGGCCATCCTCGGCCCCCTTTCTCGGATTTACCACGTGCAGCACATGATACCGCGGCCCCCAGCCGTTTTGTCCCATATCCCGGCAGACGGCAGGCGCGCTCGCGCTCGCCTACCGCACGGAGGCGTGGACCCATCGGGCGCAGCGCGCCGCATGCGCATACCCGCCCGACTGACGTCGACGCTTTAGCGGAAGTTAAAAATCATTCGCTTCCGCTAACCTCAAATTAACGGAAGTGGATCGCACTTCGCTTCCGTTAGCAATAGCGCATCGGAAGTAAGGTCCCCAACGGATCCATCGCCAACGTCCCAAAGAGCGCCAGCCACAGTCGTTCATTCCCCTGTCTTACCGTCATGCCCCGCGGGTACCCTGACCGTGAAGCCCTAGCCGTAAAGAGAGTCCGCATTACGACGCGTTATCCACGCTATGCCCCATGTGCCGCTCGCCCCAGAGGCACAGCTGATCAAGAACCTCCATGAGCGATGCGCCGAGAGGGGTAAGCGTGTACTCGACCCAAGGCGGAATCTGAGGGAACTCGCGACGCGACACAAGCCCATCATGCTCCAGTTCCTTGAGGTTCGACGAGAGCGTCTTATCGGCAATGCCGCCCAAGTATCGTCGCATCTCGTTGAAGCGCACCGGTTCGTACTCCATCAAGCAATAGAGAATCGCCGCCTTGTGCTTACCTTGGATGAGCGACATGGTGTAGCTGTACCCGGTCTCTTCATACCGGGCATCAGCGATGTTCTTCGCCACGAGCCCTCCTTCCTTTATCGTGCAGCACTCACGGCCTCGCGCTGTCATGATTTCAGCAATTCACTTGCTTACGGGTAAGTACCTTTATTCAAAGTGGGTACTAGTTTATTTCATAGTTGATAACGATACTGTCTTGTAAGGCGAAACACCATATCGAAAGGAGATCGGCGCCATGAAGAAGAGCTTGGGAAGCGCGGGCGAGCTGTTCCCGCAATCGGTGTTCATCATCGCGAGCTACGATGAACATGGTGTTCCAAACGCCATGAACGCCGCTTGGGCGGGGGAATGCAGCTGACATGAGATCTGCTTCAACATCGGCGACCACAAGTCCACTGCGAACATAGTGAAAAAGGGCGCATTCACAGTCGCTCCAGCAGACGCGGCGCATGTTGTCACCGCCGATTACTTCGGCATCGCCACAGGCAGTAAGGTCAATAAGGAAGAAAGAAGCGGCCTCACCTTTACTAAATCCGAGCACGTCGACGCCCCTGTCATTGAGGAGTACCCTCTCACCATGGAGTGCGAAGTCACCGAGATTCAGGGTGACGGACATGGTGCACGCATCGTGGGCAGAATCGTGAACACGCTCATTGATGAAAGCATCCTTGGTGAAGACGGCAAGATCGATTTCGGCAAATTCAAGCCGCTCGTCTACGACGCTGCGCACATGACATACCGCGTAGTGGGTGAAGAGGTCGGCGGCGCCTGGGATGCGGGCAAAAGCCTCATGTGATAGGAAATGACGCACCTGTTGAGAAGAGCATCCCGCACACGTTAGGCGCACCCTTCAGAAGTCCCGCTATCCCCGACGCTTTCGGGCGGCCGTCCAGAACACGAGCAGCACGACCGCGCCGCCCGCGACGGCAAGCCAGTCCCGAGGCGACGCGAGGCCGCCCGTCGCCGCACCCAAGGCCACAGCGCCTGCGACCCAAAGCGCCGGTAGGATAGCGGCCGTCCACACCGGGCGCGCGAAGCGCCCCAGGACGAATGAACCCGCGAGCGCCGCAACGACGGTGAGGACGATTAAGAGCTTACAGAACTCCTGCGGATCGAGCAGGACATCGCCCGCCACGAGCACCCCGATGCCGACCGCGAGCCCCGCGAGCACCTGGAGCACGAGCCGCATCCCGATCGAGGCGCCGCTTTCGCGCGCCGCCTCGATCGGGTCGCCCGTCGCCGCGCCGAGAAGATCGGCGGCGCTTTTTGCGTCCTCGGCACCGGCTCCGCGGCGCGCGACGAGCACAGCGATCGAAAACGCCAGCACCAGCACGGCGAGCAGCAGGCGCAGCACGGGCTCCAGGTATTCGCGCCCCGCCACCGCCGTCACGGCGAGCGCCGTGATCACGATGACCTCGACCGTCGCCAGCGCCACCGCGAAGACCTTCGTCCTCCGCTCGCTTCTCTTCACCATCTCGTGCATCTCGTCCACGTCTCCTCTCACCAGCTCGTCGATCGTGGTGTCGAAGAGGTTCGCGAGGAGCAGCATGCTCTGGACGTCCGGCAGGGTCTTGCCCGTTTCCCAGTGGCTGATCGTGACGCGGCTCACGTACAGCCTCTGCGCGAGCTCATCCTGCGAGAGCCCGAGCCGGGCGCGCCGTTCTCTGATCTGGTTGCCGATGTCCATGCGCCTTCCGTTCCCTCGCTGCCCATCCGACGCCCCCCCCAACGTAGCCGACAAGGGCATGCGACGCAGTAAAAAGTGGTTTACAAGCGCTCTGAGCTGGCACGCTGGCGCCTTTGGGGACGGAACCTGCGCGCGAGGCGTCAGTTGTCCAGGGAGGTCATGTGGGGGCCATTTGGGGACTGGCTCGTTCCAACCCATGGGCGGCCTGCACGGCAACTGATGGGTTGGAACGAACCCGTCCCCCAACGAACTCGAACATGAATCAAAATGACCCCGTCCCCACATGCGTCATTTGGCGCTGGCACGTTCTGTCGCAGGAGGCCATTTGGGGACGGGTTAGCGGGCCCCGCTGAAGCCGCAGGCGAGCTCGCGCTCGAGCGCCTCGCGCAGCGTGTCGTCGTCCACGTCGAGATCGACCTCGAGGCCGCGCACCGAACCCGCTGCGTCGAAGTGCAGCACCGTCGGCACCCAGGTCACCCCGTAACGGTCCCTGAACGCGGACAGCCCCTCGTCCGTCTGGCTGTCCGTGCTATCGAGGTAGAAGACATCGATTGCGCGCTTTGCGAACACGGGCGCCATCACCGGGATGAGCCTGCGGCACCAGCGGCAGGTCACCCGGCCGACGTACAGGTAGAAATCCCAACGCTCGGCGATCATGGCCTCGATCGCCGGCACGTCGACCGCATGGAAGCCCCGCACGGCCTCCTGATACGCGGCGGACTCCCGCTCGACGCGCTCCGCATCCGATGCGGGCGCCGGAACGCTGCAGGTGCCGTCGATCGAGCAGACCGCTGCAATCGGCTGTACGTTCTCATGCTCTGCCACAGCTGACCTCCTGACTAGCTCAGTTTGACGATCGGGGCGAAGCCCTTCATGAGCTTCTTGGTCTTGCCGCTCTTGTCGAACTGCACCTCGATCATATCGCCCTCGGCCGAGATCACGGTGCCCGTGCCGAAGGTCTTATGGCTCACGGTGTCGCCCGGGGCGAAGGTCTCCGCGGCCCGCGCCGCATCCGGGCGGCGCTGCTCGACCTTCGGCGCCGACGCGGCGCGCGCCGGGCGCGGGGTCCCGCTGCCGAACGTGGCGGGCTTGAGGCCGGCGTCCGGGCTGATGCCCGTGTGACGGGACATACCGCCCGACCCCGTGGAGCGCGTGTACGAGCCGAAGACCCGCCCGCCGTACATGCTCGACCCCTGGCCGGACCCGAAGGTACCGCGGCGATCGCCGCGCTTCTCCCAGCCCGTGCCCTCGAACCCCGACGAACCGATACCGGAGAACTCGATGTGCTCCTCAGGGATCTCGTTCACGAAGCGCGAGCGGGGGTTGGCCTGCGTGGAACCGTAGGTGCGGCGCGTGGCGGCATAGGTGAGGAACAGCCGCTTGCGGGCGCGCGTGATGGCGACGTAGGCGAGGCGGCGCTCCTCCTCGAGCTTGGCGGGGTCGTCCGCGGCGGCGAAGCCCGCGACATGCGGGAAGATGCCCTCCTCCATACCGGCGACGAACACCGCCGGGAACTCCAGGCCCTTCGCGGAGTGCACGGTCATCATGGTGACGGCGCTCGACTGCCCGGACAGCGCGTCGAGGTCGGAGCGGAGGGCGAGCCACTCGAGGAGGGCGGGCAGCGCCGCGCAGGCGAGCGGCCCGTAGGTGCGCTCGATCTCGTCCGCGACCTGGGAGGCGTGGGCGGGCTCCACGGGTGCGGCGGCCATGGCGTTGCCGGCGATCAGGGACGCCAGCGCCTCCTGCGCGCTCGTCAGCGGCGCCGCGAGCGCATCGAGCGGGTCGGCCCGGTCGGACGCGTCGCGCGCATCGCGAGCGGCGGGCGCGGGCGCGGGTGAGGCGGCACCGGCGGATTCGCCGAATGCGCCCGCATCGGACGGCAGGTCCGAGATGCCGGCGGCGCGCAGCTCCTCCAGGCTCTCGAGCGTGCCCTCGATATCCTCGTGGGTCTCCTCGAACTCGGCGGCCACGCCCAGGAACTCCTGGATGTTCTCCGCGCGGCTCTCCGCCTCCATGGTGCCCTCCGCGCGGAAGGCCTGCACGAGGCCCGCACGGTCGACGATGGCCTCCACCACGTCCTTGAGCTCCCCGTCCATGCGGCGCCCCTCGCGCACCACGGACACGAACTCCCCCAGGCCGCGGCGGACCTTGGCGGAGAACATCCCGGTCTCGGCGCATGCGAGCTCGCATGCCTGGAAGAACGAGCAGCGGTTCTCCGCCGCGAGCGCCTCGATCTTGGCGATGGACGTGGAGCCGATCCCGCGGCGCGGCGTGTTGATCACGCGCTTGACGCTCATCTCGTCGGCGGGGTTCACGATCATCTTGAGATAGGCCATGACGTCGCGGATCTCCGCGCGGTCGAAGAAGCGCGTGCCGCCCACGATGCGGTAGGGCACGCCGGCGCGCAGGAACATGTCCTCGAGGATGCGGGACTGGGCGTTGGTGCGGTAGAAGACCGCCATGTCGTCGTAACCCACGCCCCCGTCGTGCAGCTTGTCGATCTCCGATGCGATCCAGCGGCCCTCGTCGCGCTCGTCGCTCGCCTGGTAGGCCTGGATCTTCTCGCCGTCCCCCGCATCGGTGAACAGGCGCTTGTCCTTGCGCTGCGAGTTGTGGCGCACCACGGCGTTCGCCGCGGCGAGGATGTGCCCCGTGGAGCGGTAGTTCTGCTCGAGCTTGACCACCTTGGCGTCCGGGAAGTCCTTCTCGAAGTCGAGGATGTTGGAGATGTCCGCGCCGCGCCAGGAGTAGATCGACTGGTCGTCGTCGCCCACGACCATGAGGTTGTGGTACTTGGCGGCGAGCAGGTTGGCGATCTCGTACTGGACGTGGTTGGTGTCCTGGTACTCGTCCACCGAGATGTAGCGGAAGCGGTCCTGGTACTTCTCGAGCACCTCGGGACGGGTGCGCAGCAGCTCGAGCGCGCGCACGAGCAGGTCGTCGAAGTCCATGGCGTTCGCCGCGCGCAGACGGCGCTCGAGCTCCGCGTAGACGCGGGCGGCCTTCTCGGTGCGCGGGTCGTCCGCACGGTGCGCGAGCTCCTCGGGCCCGACCAGGGCGTTCTTCGCCGCCGAGATCTTGGAGCGGATCATGTTGATGGGGTACTGCTTCTGGTCGATCTCCATCGAGGCCATGATGTCGCGCACCAGGCGGCGGGAGTCGTCGTCATCGTAGATGGTGAACTGGCCGGTGTAGCCCAGCAGGTCCGCATCCTCGCGCAGCATGCGCACGCACATGGCGTGGAAGGTGCACACCCACATGCCGCGCGTGCCGTCCGGCAGCAGGGCCTGAAGGCGCTCGCGCATCTCCGCGGCGGCCTTGTTGGTGAAGGTGATGGCGAGGATCTGCCACGGCCGCACGCCAAGGTCGGCGATCATGTGGGCGATGCGGAAGGTGAGCACGCGCGTCTTGCCCGAGCCGGCCCCCGCGAGCACGAGCAGCGGACCCTCGGTGGTGAGGACCGCCTCCTTCTGAGCCGGGTTCAGCCCCTCGATGTCCACGACGGGCCTTGCGGGAGCCGGGGCCGGGGCGTCGTAGACGTCGAGCGGGACCTCCTCGTAGACCGGCGCGTCGGGCGCGGGGGCGGGAGCCGGCGGGGGGACCTGCGCCCCCGCGACGGGCCGGGGCGCCCCCGACCGGGCTGCTGCCTGCATGTTTCTCTCCCACGGTAGCTGCTGGGGCATACGCGACTCCTGAGGTCCGGTCGCCCGCTGCGGCGGGCGAGATCTTGAGCCTGACCAGTATACCCGCCCGTGCGGACACGGCTGTGCAGCTTACGTGTGCGCAGCCCGCGCGCCCGGACGCGGCGCAATCGCACCTGTAGGGGCGGTGCAAAACGACCCCGTCCCCAAAGGGGTAAAGGGGTCACGTCCAAAACGACCCCGTCCCCAAAGGGATCAGGACAGCTGCGTGGTGACCTCTTTTGACCCCGTCCCCAAAGGGGTCGGGGCGGTGCAAAACGACCCCGTCCCCAAAGGGATCCCCAAAGGGATCACCAAAGGGGTCACCGTCCCCGCGGTAAGATGGTCGGAGCGCGAGAGAAAGGTTGACGACATGGCGCACCGGGTGCTGTACTACACGCTCGACGGCGATACCCGCCGGGCTGACGAGATCCTCGACGGCTGGGGTATGCGCGACCGCATCGAGCTCGTGGGATGCGCGCATGAGCCGCTCGCGGCGCCGACGGCCGACCAGCTGGCGGGCTGCTCCGGGCTGATCGGCGAGTTCGCCCCGGTCATCAAGGACACGGTGGACGAGGCCGTCGCCGCCGGGGTCCGCGTCGTCGCGAGCATGTCCATCGGCCTCAACCATCTCGACCTCGCACGCCTGGCCGACCACGGCGTCGTCGTCGCGAACTGCCCGGGCTACTGCGCCGAGGACGTCGCCGCGCACACCGTCGCCCTCATGCTCGACCTCATGCGCAAGGTCACCTTCTCGAACCGCGACGTGCTCGCGGGCGGATGGGACCCCAAGGTCGGCTACGAGGCGTACCGCACCCAGGGGCGCACGCTCGGCCTCGTGTTCTTCGGCAGGATCGCGCAGGCGGTCGCCCCCATCGCGCGGGCGCTCGGCATGCGCGTGCTCGTCTGGGCGCCCACCAAGACGGCCGAGGAGCTCGCCGCCCACGGCTGCGAGCGCGCCGGCACCCTCGATGAGCTGCTGGGGGCGTCCGACGTGGTGAGCCTCCACTGCCCGCTCATCCCCGAGACGCGCGGGCTCATCGGCGCACGCGAGCTCGCCCTCATGAAGCCGACCGCGTACCTCGTCAACACCGCCCGCGGGGAGATCGTCGACGAGGACGCCCTGATTGAGGCGCTCGACGCGGGCGCCATCCGCGCCGCCGGGCTCGACGTGATCGCGCACGAGACGCACCCCGACCCGCGGATCATCCACCACCCCCGCGTCATCGTGACCCCGCACGCGGCCTACGACTCCGTCGAGGCGGCCGACAACCTGCGGCTCATGTCCCTCGAGGCCGTCTGCGACGTGCTCGTCCGCGGGATCGAGCCCGCCCACGCGGTCGATCGGGCCGCCTGCGCCGCGCAGGGGCTCTCCCCGCGCTGAGGGCGGACCGCTCCGAGAATCCGGCTACAGCCCGAGCGCGGGGGCGATGCCGAAGAAGTAGGCGAGCACCAGGATGCCCAGGACGATGCGGTAGACGCCGAAGCCCTTGAAGTCATGGCGGCGGACGAAGCCCATGAGCCAGCGGATGGCGATGAGCGACACCACGAAGGCCGTCAGGCAGCCGACGCCCATGATGGCGAGCTCGCCGGTGCCGAAGGTCCCGCCGTCGACCAGCAGGTACTTCGCCAGCTTGAGCGCGCTCGCGCCGAACATGACGGGCACCGCCAGGAAGAAGGTGAACTTCGAGGCGACGGTGCGCGTGCAGCCCAGCAGAAGGCCGCCGATGATGGTGGACCCCGAGCGCGAGGTGCCGGGGATGAGCGAGAGGACCTGGAAGCACCCGATGCCGAAGGCGGTCTTCCACGTCAGGTCGTCGAGCGTGGTGATGCGGCCGAAGTCCGTATCGTCCGCATCGTCGGCGGGGGCTGCGGGGGCTGCGAAGTGCGAGCCGGCCGGACATCCGACGACGAGCTCGCCGCTCTCGATCATCTTACGGCGGCGGGCGGCGCGCCAGGACTCGATGACGATGAAGGCGATGCCGTAGACGATGAGGGCCAGCGCCACGACCGTCGAGTTGTAGAGATGGGCCTCCATGAAGTCGTCGAGCGGGATGCCGATGACCGCCGCGGGTATGCAGCCGAGCACGATCTTGCCCCACAGGGTCCAGGTGCTGCGGCGCCCCTCGGCGCCCTTCGACGGGGAGAACGGGTTCAGCTCATGGAAGAACAGCACGCAGACGGCGAGGATGGCGCCCAGCTGGATGACGACCTGGAACATGTTCCAGAACTCCTCGGTCACGTTCAGCTTGACGAACTCGTCCACCAGGATGAGATGGCCGGTCGAGGAGATGGGCAGCCACTCGGTGATGCCCTCGACGATGCCCAGGAACGCGGATTTCAGCAGCTCGATGATGTCCACGGGACGCGCCTTTCATGACGCCCCGTCCGACGGGACGGGGCGGGAGGTTGCCGTATATGGTTCTCCATTATCGCCCGGGCCGCGGCAGGGCGTCGAAAAAGCGACCTCGTTCACAGAATAACCTTGATTGCCAAACTTAGTGCAGACTTGCCTGCGCTAAGTCCGGCGGCGCCCCTCGCCTATCATCTTCACCAGCCCCCGCGCCGCCGGGAAGGCGGTGAGAGATGCCCACCGGAAGGCACTACGCGCACATCACCTTCGAGATGCGCGTGGCGATCGAGAACTACGTGATAGAGGGGAGGACGCTCGCCCACATGTCCCGGGAGCTCGGCGTCGACGCCACGAGCGTCTCCCGGGAGCTCAGGAGGAACAGGCGCAGCGACGGCTTCAGCGCGCACCCGTCGCTGCGGAACCGGTGCGCCCGCAGGAAGTCCTGCTCCAGGAGGCGCATATGCGACCCGGAGTGCCCGAGGAAGTGCTCCTCGTGCGGCAGGGCGTGCCGGGCGGGCGGGTGCCCGGACTGGG
>NZ_JAQECM010000043.1:0-19105 GCF_027669965.1 Candidatus Collinsella stercoripullorum
GCCCCCGAGCCCGCCTTCGCCCCCGCCCCGGTCGCGTCCGAGGCGCCATACGAACCGAACCCGCATACCGAGGCCGCCCACTTCGCCGACCCCGATCCGGACGCCGTACCCGAAGCGGCGCACTTCGCCGACCCCGGTCCGGAACCGGACGCCGCGCCCGAAGCGGCGCACTTCGCCGATCCGGAGCCGTCGGAACCCGCCGTCCCCATGGGCGCGCACGCCGCCGAATCCGGGCCCGCCGCCGCGCAGGAGGACATCCTCGGCCTCGAGGACACCGGGTCCCTGCCCGAGCCCGAGGTCGTCGCCGCGGCCGCCGAGGCCGCCCGCAAGGCGTCCCCCGAAGACACCGCGGAGATAGACGTCGCCCAGGTCGAGGCCCAGCTGAAGGACCCCGGCACCACCCAGAGCTTCGCCCCGCTCACCGAGGAGCGCATCCCCACGGACTCCACCTACGACGCGGGGACCACCACCTCGCTCATGTGGGGCGCCCGTTCCGACGTGGGCTGCGTGCGCTCGCATAACGAGGACTCCTACCTCGTGGCATCGCCCCTGTTCGCCGTCTGCGACGGCATGGGCGGGCACGCCGCCGGCGAGGTGGCGAGCTCCATCGCCGTGGAGACCATCGCCCGCACCTCCCCCGGCACCGCCGACGCCGCGCAGCTCGCCGCCGCGGTCGAGGCGGCCAACGCCGCGGTCATCGAGGCGGCTGCGAGCGGCATCGGCCGCCCGGGCATGGGGTGCACGGCGACCGTCGCCTACATCGAGGGGACCACCATCGCCATCGCGCACGTGGGCGACTCCCGCGCCTACCTGCTGCACGAGGGCGTGCTCACCCGCGTGACCCGCGACCACTCCTACGTGGAGGAGCTCGTCGACGCCGGCGAGATCACCGCCGACGAGGCGCGCGTCCACCCCAACCGGTCGGTCATCACCCGCGCGCTGGGGTCCGACCCCGGCATGTACGCGGACCACTTCACCCTGAACATCGTCGAGGGGGACCGCCTCATCCTGTGCTCCGACGGCCTGTCGTCCATGATCTCGGACAGCGAGATCGAGGACATCGCCGTCAAGTCCTCCACGGCGCAGATGTGCACCGACAACCTGGTCGACGCGGCGCTCGCCGCGGGCGGCGCCGACAACGTGAGCGTCGTCGTCGTGGACGTGGTGGACGACGGACGGCTCAAGCAGGTCGTCCGCACGCACCGGCGCAACATCGCCATCGCGCTCGGGGCCCTGGTCGCCCTGGTCCTCGCCGCCGCGATCGCGCTGTTCGTCGTGATCTCCAACTCCGTGTACCTCGGCGTGGACGGCGACACCGTGGCCGTCTACCAGGGCATCCCCACCACCGTGCTGGGGGTCGAGCTGCACCATATCCAGGAGGAGACCTCCATCAAGCTCTCCGACCTGCCCGAGGACACCCAGAACCGCCTGCGCGAGGGCATCGCCCAGGGCAGCCTGGAGCAGGCGCGCGACACCATCTCGGATTACCGCCGCCAGATCGACGAGGCCCGCTCGCAGCAGGCCGCCACCGCCGAGGCGATCCGCGAGAGCGCGACGTCCCAGGACCAGGCGGGCACCGATGCGGCGTCCGGCGCCGGCACCGACCCCGCGGCGGACGCCGCGGCGACCGGTGGGACCGCCGACCCCGCCGCCGCGGACCCGGCAGCCGCCGGGGCCGCGCAGACCCAGAACCCCGAAGGAGGCGCATGATGGGCAGCCGTCGCAACACCGAGCTCTTCCTGCTCGTGGCCGCCGCGTTCCCGGTGACCTTGCTCTACGCGCTCTACGTCGTCACCACCGGCGCCGAGCTCACCTTCGAGACGCTCGCCGTCCCGCTCGGCCTGTTCGCCGCCTTCGCCGCGGCGCACGTCGCCGCGCGCATCTTCGCACCCGGGGCCGACCCCGCCATCCTGCCCATCGTGTTCGTGATGTCGGGCATCGGCATCACCTTCGTCACCCGCCTGGCGCCCAACCTCGCCATGGGCCAGCTCGCGATCCTGTTCGCCTCGATCGCGTTCATGGTGCTCACCCTCGTGCTCGTGCGCAACCTGGACATGGTCAAGCGCTACAAGTACACCTTCGGCATCATCGGCATCCTGCTGCTCATCCTGCCCATGTTCATCGGCACCGAGATATACGGCTCCAGGCTGTGGATCCGCGTCCCGGGCCTCGGAACCATCCAGCCCGGCGAGTTCGCCAAGATCTTCATCGTCCTGTTCCTGGCGGGTTACCTGTCCGAGAACCGCGAGCTGCTGTCCATCTCCAACCATAAGATCCTGGGCCTCAAGATCCCGCGCCTGCGCCTGCTCATGCCGCTGTTCGTGGTGTGGGGCGTCTGCCTGGCCATCGTTGCGTTCGAGCGCGACCTCGGCAGCGCGCTGCTGTTCTACACCATCTTCCTCATCATGCTCTACGTGGCCACCGGCCGCTTCTCCTACGTGGTCATCGGCCTTCTCCTGCTCGCCGTGGGCGCGTTCGGTGCCTACCAGGTCATGGGCCACGTCCGCGTGCGCTTCGAGACCTGGCTCGACCCGTTCGCTGACGCCCAGGACACCGGCTACCAGCTCGTGCAGTCGCTGTACTCGCTCGCCGACGGCGGCATGGTCGGCGTGGGCATCGGCCGCGGCATGTCCACCCTCATCCCGGTCGTCGAGTCCGACTTCATCTTCTCGGCGATCGGCGAGGAGATGGGCCTGCTCGGCGCATCCGCGGTGCTGCTGCTGTTCATGCTGTTCGCCGTCCGCGGCCTCACCGTGGCCGCGCGCGCGAAGTCCGACCTCACCGCCTTCATCGCGAGCGGCCTCACGGCCTCCATCTCCTTCCAGGCGTTCCTGATCGTGGGCGGCGTCACCCGCCTCATCCCGCTGACCGGCGTCACCCTGCCCTTCATGAGCCAGGGCGGCTCCTCGCTGCTGTCGAGCTTCATCATCGTCGCGCTGCTCATGCGCGCCGGCGACGAGGCGACCGGCCGCAACGTCGAGCTCGCGGGCACCGGGACCGGCGAGCAGGTCGCCGTCGTGCCGGCGTCCGGCCGCAGCAAGGCGGGCACCCGCTTCTTCGGCGCCGCCGGCCGTGCCGAGGCCCCCGCGGCGGGCGGCCACGCCCGTCCGGCCTCGCGCGTGCGGCGCCGCCTGCTCGACACGCCCGAGTCCGGCGTGCTGGGCCGCGTGGCGCTCGCCAAGCGCCTCACCCGCGAGGAGTTCCTGTTCACCGGGCTGTTCGCCGTCCTGATCGGCAACCTCACCTACATCCAGGTTATCCGCGCCCGCGACTACCAGGAGATGTCCTCCAACAACCACACCATCATGAAGTCCCGCTACATCCAGCGCGGCTCCATCATCACCTCCGACGGCGTGACGCTCGCCGAGTCCGTGCAGCAGGAGGACGGCACCTACGCGCGGTCCTACCCCAACGGCAACATCGCCGCGCACACCGTGGGCTACTACTCCACGCAGTACGGCTCCACGGGCATCGAGTCGTCCATGAACGACACGCTGACCGGCTCGAAGGACTACTCGAGCTGGCAGAACGCCATCAGCTCGCTCGCCGGCATGACCCAGCCGGGCAACTCGGTGGTGCTCACCATC
This sequence comes from Candidatus Collinsella stercoripullorum, assembly GCF_027669965.1. Taxonomy (NCBI): domain Bacteria; kingdom Bacillati; phylum Actinomycetota; class Coriobacteriia; order Coriobacteriales; family Coriobacteriaceae; genus Collinsella; species Candidatus Collinsella stercoripullorum. The sequence goes on from NZ_JAQECM010000043.1 coordinate 3,588, forward strand.
AACTCGCGTATCCAGTCCGCCGCCGAGCAGGCGCTGAACGGCCGCCGAGGCGCCATCGTGGTGCTCGACCCGCGCACCGGCGCCGTGCTCGCCCGCGCGAGCAACCCCACCTACGACAACTCCGACGTCTCCGCCCTCATGGGCGGCGGCGAGAGCGAGGACCAGTCGCTGTTCGAGCGCGCCACCCAGGCGCTCTACACCCCCGGCTCCACCTTCAAGGTGATCACGCTGGGCGCCGCCCTCGACTCGGGCACCGCCGCCCTCGACGACTACTACGAGTCCCCCTCGGAGATGGAGATCGGCGGGGCGGAGGTCATCAACCACCTCTACGCCGACCACGGCACCATCGACCTCGAGACGGCCTTCGCCTACTCGTCCAACGCGGTGTTCGGCCAGGTCTCGACCGAGCTCGGCGCCGACCGCCTCGTGCAGTACGCCCGCGCCTTCGGTTACGGCCAGTCGCTCGGCCAGGACTTCTCCACCGAGGCCTCCATCATGCCCGAGCCCTCCGAGATGACCGAATGGGAGCTCGCGTGGGCGGGCGCCGGCCAGCCGGTCGGCCAGGGGCACACCCCCGGCCCGCAGACGACCGTCATGCAGAACGCCGTGATGGCCGCCGCGATCGCCAACAACGGCCTGGCCATGCAGCCCTACGTCGTCTCCCAGATCCTCTCGCCCACGGGCACCGTGGTGAGCACGACCGAGTCCCGCTCCCTCGGCCAGGCGGTCAGCACCGCCACGGCCTCGCAGGTCAAGGAATCGATGCTCGCGGTCGTGGACGAGGGCAGCGGCTCGGCGGCGTCCATCGCGGGCGTCCAGGTCGCCGGCAAGACCGGCACCCCCGAGGCGACCACGGACCAGGTCAACACCGCGTTCGTGGGCTTCGCGCCCTACGACACGCCCACCGTCGCCATCTCGATGATGATCGAGAACTTCGACGAGGGCGTGGACGAGCCGGCGGCGGCCACCGCAGGCGAGGTCCTGCGCATCGCGCTCGCCGCCCAGGGTGCATGACCGGGGCGCCGCGGCCCGCAGGGCGGCGGCTCGAACGTATACTAGTGGACACTATGCGCATCGCATCGATAGGTGAGGAGTAGCAGGAAGATGGCGGAGCAGCAGAGATTGCTGGGAGGACGGTACCTCCTCAAGGACAAGGTCGGGGCCGGCGGCATGGCGTCGGTGTACCGCGCGATGGACCAGGTGCTCGACCGCACGGTGGCGGTGAAGATCATGCTGCCGCAGTACGCGGGCGACGCCACCTTCGCCGCGCGCTTCAAGCAGGAGGCGCAGGCGGCGGCGGGCCTTCAGAGCCCCTACATCGTGGGGGTCTACGACTGGGGCAAGGACGGCGACACGTACTACATCGTCATGGAGTACCTGCGCGGCACCGACCTCAAGAGCGGCATCCGCAGCCACGGGGCGCTCGACCCCAAGAAGGTCGCCCAGATCGCCAGCCAGATCTGCGGCGCGCTCTCCGTAGCCCACAAGCACGAGATCATCCACCGCGACATCAAGCCGCAGAACATCATGGTGCTGCCCGACGGCAACATCAAGGTGATGGACTTCGGCATCGCGCGCGCCAAGAACAGCCACCTCACGCAGGACAACAACGTGCTCGGCACGGCCCACTACGTGAGCCCGGAGCAGACCCGCGGCCAGGAGCTCGGCCCCACCTCCGACATCTACTCGCTCGGCGTGGTCATGTACGAGTGCGCCACCGGCCAGGTCCCCTTCGACGGCGACGACGCCATCTCCGTCGCCCTGAAGCAGGTCAACGAGCTCCCGGTCCCGCCCTCCCAGCTGAACCCGGGCGTCGACGGCGACCTCGAGCGCATCATCCTCAAGTGCATGGAGAAGGACCCGGCCAACCGCTTCCAGTCCGCCGACGAGCTGCGCCGCGTCCTCAACAGCTACCTCGCCGGCCGCACGGTCGACGTCCCCGAGCCCACCCGCGTCATCGGCGCGGCGGCCGGTGCGGGCGCCACCACCACCCGCGTGATGTCCGACCAGACCCAGGCCATGGCCCGCCCGGTGGGCGGCGCGGCGGCGGTCAACAGCGCGGCGCGCACCGCGGCCGGGCAGATCGACGCGAGCGCGTACGAGAACAAGCGCGACGGCATGGGCAAGGGCAAGATCGCCGGCATCGCCATCGCGGTGATCGCGGTGGTGGCGATCGCCATCTTCGCCGTCTCGAGCCTGTTCTCCCCTGCCGAGCAGATCATCATCCCCGACGTGCTGGGCCTCGACCAGGAAACCGCCGTCCAGCAGATCCGCGACGCGGGCTTCGTGGTCGGCAGCATCGACCCGGGCTATAGCGACGAGTACGCCGAGGGCGAGGTCATGGAGCAGCATCCTACCGCCAACGGCAGCGCCACCGCGGCCAAGGGCTCCGAGATCGACATCGTCGTCTCCCAGGGCCCCGAGCCCGCGGAGACGACCGAGGTGCCCGACCTCTCCAAGGCGACGAGCCGCGAGGAGGCCGAGCAGATGATCCGCGCCGCCGGCCTGTCCGTCGGCGATGTGACCGAGAAGGCCGACAGCAGCGACGCGGGCACGATCCTGGACCAGAGCCCCTCGGCGGGCGAGACCGTCGACGTCGACTCCAAGGTCGACTTCACCGTCTCGACCGGCCCCGACACCGTCAGCGTTCCCGACCTCACCGGCATGAGCGAGAGCGAGGCGCGCAGCGCGCTCGACGGCGCCGGGTTCGGCATGAGCACCGAGCGCCAGTACAGCGACTCGGTAGACGAGGGCGACGTCATCAGCTGGAACCCGAGCGGCCAGCAGGAGCCCGGCACCACCATCACCGTGGTCATCTCGCGCGGGCCCGACCCCTCCTCCCAGGAGGTCGACGTGCCCGACCTCACCGGCATGACCAAGGCCCAGGCCGAGAGCGCGCTCGAGCGGGCCGGGTTCGTCGCCAGCGTCTCGTACGCCGACGGGTCGAGCGCCGGCGTCCAGGCCGACCACGTGATCCGATGGAACCCCACCGGGACCGCAGCCCCCGGCTCGACCATCAACGTCGTGGTCGCCTACGCCGACAGCGGCTCGGACTCCTCCGGGACGGACGGCCAGTAGCGGAGGCGCTTGAGGCGCCGGACGGACGGCTGGAACCGGACGACATCGCAGGATGACAGGACCCGGTACCCGTGCAAGCGGGTACCGGGTCCAGTTCGTAGCAGGGATGCTGTCGGACGGCGGCGCGGGCGCGCCGGATGGGCGCCGGGATCGGAAGCGCGCCGGGCCGGATGCCGGGCGCGCCGGGACCAGGGCCCGAGGCGCCGCCGGATGCGGGGCGGCCACCGCCCGCAGCATACGGCCGCCCGAAGACGGAGTCGGCTAGAACTCCCCGATGCGCTTGACCTCGGGCTCGAGCTCCACGCCGAACCGCTCCCGCACCTCGTCCTGGATCCGGGAGATCAGCGCGTTGACGTCGGCCGCGGTGGCGCCCCCCGTGTTGACCACGAACCCGCAGTGCTTATCGGAGACCTGCGCGCCCCCCACGCGCGCCCCGCGCAGGCCCGCATCCATGATGAGCTTGCCGGCGAAGTGGCCGACCGGGCGCTTGAACGTCGACCCGGCGCTCGCCATCTCGAGCGGCTGCTTCTCCTCGCGGCGGCGGCGGTAGTCGTCCATCGCCGCATGGATCATCGCGCGGTTCCCGGGGGCGAGCGCGAAGGTGGCCGAGAGCACGGTCAGGCCCTCGTCGTGGATGCGGCTCCTGCGGTATCCCATAGCAAGCTCCCCGACCCCGAGGACCTTCACCGACCCGCGCCCGCGCGAGCCGTCCGGAAGGACGGGGCCGGGCACGTACACGCGGACGGACTCGAGGACGTCGGCGATGCAGGCGTCGTAGGCCCCGGCGTTCATATGGCAGGCGCCGCCCACCGCCCCCGGGATGCCCCACAGCGGCTCCATCCCGGTGAGTTCGGCCTCCTCCGCCGCGAGGGCCACATCGCGCAGCAGGGCGCCCGCCTGGGCGCGCACGCGCGTGCCCGCGGCCTCGATGCCGGCGAGGTTGTCGCGCAGAAGCAGGACCGCCCCGCGGATGCCGCGGTCGCCCACCAGCAGGTCCGACCCGGCGCCGATGACGGTGACCGGGACCGATGCCATCGCGCACACGTCGAGGACGCGGGCGACGGCGTCCTCGTCCGTCGGGGCGACCACCACGTCGGCGGGGCCGCCGATCTTGAAGGTCGTGTGGCCCGCCATGGGCTCGAACAGCGCGACGGCGTCCTCGCCCGCCGCCCCGCCCAAAGCGCAGAGCACCTCGTCGCTGATGCCGTCGTACTCGTGCATGGCGCACCACCTCGCGTATCGTCGCTTCATTGCCGGCATGACTATACCCCATCGCGGACCGGGGGCGCGAGTCTGCGATAATGGCTCGAGATACCCGCACACGACCGAAGCGAGCGCGACGCCCCCGTGACCAGCAACCTCCCCCTCATACGCCTGCGCGACGCGCGCTGCGCGCATCCCGGAGCCGAGAGAGCCGCCCTGGACGGCGCCTCCCTCGACGTCATGCCCGGCGAGCGCCTGTGCGTCCTGGGCGCCAACGGGTCGGGCAAGTCGACGCTGCTGATGGCCCTGGACGCGATGGTCGCGCTCGAATCGGGGTCGCTGGAGGTCATGGGAGCCGAGGTGGATGCGGGGCGGGCGGGCGCCACCTGCGCGCGCGACGGGGTCGCCCTCGTCTTCCAGCGGCCCGAGGACCAGATGGTGGCGGGCACCGTCGCCGACGACGTCGCGTTCGGCCCGGAGAACCGGGCGATTCCCCGGGCACGGATGACGGAGCTCGTCGAGGGCGCCCTGCGCGCCGTCGGGATGGCCGAGCTGGCCGGCGCCGACCCGGACAGCCTGTCGGGCGGGCAGCGGCAGCGCGTCGCGCTCGCGGGGGCGCTCGCGATGGAGCCGCGCGCGCTGCTGCTCGACGAGGCGACCTCGATGCTCGACGGGCGGGCGCGCGGCGACGTCTCCCGCATCCTCGACGGGCTCGCGGAGCGCGGGGTCGCCGTCGTGCAGGCCACCCATGACATGGACGCGGCGCTTCGGGCGGACCGCGTCGCCGTGCTCGACCGCGGGCGCATCGTGCTCGAGGGGGCGCCGCGCGACGTGCTCGCGCGCGTCGACGAGCTGCACGGGCTGGGCCTCGAGGCCCCGTTCGCCTTCGAGCTCGCCGCGCGCCTGCGCGCCCGGGGCTTCGACCTTCCGGCGACCGGCGATGCCGCGGCGCTCGCCCGCGCGCTCGCGCCGCAACTCAGCTCGGACGCGGCAGGCCCGCGCCCCCCGCACGCCCGGCCGCCGCGGGAACCCGGGGCCCTCCTCGGGTTCGACGGGGCCTCCTTCTCCTACGCCGACCCCGTACCCGCGCGCCGCACGCGGCGCATCCGCCGGCCGCGGCCCGACGCCGACGCGCCGCTCGCCGTCGAGGACCTCTCCTTCTCCGTCGAGGCGGGCTCGATCACCGCCCTCATGGGCCCCACCGGCGCCGGGAAGACGACGACGGCCGAGCTCGCCTGCGCGCTCAAGCTTCCCCGGAGCGGGGCGGTCCGCGTGGGCCCCTGCGACACCCGCGACATCGCTGCCCGGCGCGACCTGCGCCGGCTCGTGGGGTATGCGTGCCAGCAGCCCGAGCGGCAGCTGTTCGCGCGCACGGTCCGCAAGGACGTGTCCTTCGGCCCCGCGAACCTCGGCGTCGCCGGCGACGAGCTCGAGGGGCGGGTGCGCCGCGCCCTGCGCGACGTCGGCCTCGAGCCGACCGACGAGCTGCTCGCCCGCTCCCCCTTCGCCCTCTCGGGCGGGCAGCGGCGTCGCGTCGCGCTCGCCGGCATCCTCGCGATGGACCAGCGGGTCCTCGTGCTGGACGAGCCCATGGCGGGCCTCGACCCCGCCGGGCGCGCCCGGATGCGGGCGCTGCTGCTCGAGCTCAGGAGCGCAGGGCGGGCGCTGCTGCTCGTCACCCATTCCCCCGATGACGCCGCGCTGCTCGCCGACCGCGTCGTGGTGCTCGACCGGGGGCGCGTCGTCGCCGACGGGACGCCCGCCGAGGTCCTCGCCGGTCCCGGCGGCCGCCCCGGGGACGCGGCCCGTCCGGAGCCCCCGCGGGCGCTCGCCTTCGCACGCGAGCTCGCCCGCCTCGGCGCGCCGGTCGGCTCGCCCCTCACCCTCGACGCCCTCGTGGAGGAGGTGGCGGCCCGTGGCCCCGTACGCTAGCACCCGGGGGCGCCGCACCGCCCCCTCGGTCGTGCACCGCCTCGACCCGCGGGTCAAGATCGTCGGAACCGTCGCCTATATGGTGAGCTGCCTGCTCGTGCGCGGTCCGGCCACGTGCGCGCTGGCCGCCGCCTGCGCGCTGGCCGCCATAGCCCTGGCGCGCATCCCCCGCAGACAGCTCGCCCGCCAGATGAGGCCGCTCGCGGTCTTCGTCGCCGTCACGGCGCTCGTCAACCTGCTGGCGACGGACGACGGCGCGGTCGTCGCCTCCTGGGGCCCCTGGGCGATCCGGGAGGGCGGTGTCGAGGCGGCGGCGATGTACACCGTCCGCTTCCTCCTGCTTCTGCTCGGAGGCGCGGTGCTCGTGCTCACCACCGCGCCGTCCGCGCTGGCGGCCGGACTCGAGGACCTTCTGAGCCCGCTGGAGCGGCTCGGCGTCCCCGTGGGGCGCGCGGCGCTCGTCGTCTCCATCGCCCTGCGGTTCGTCCCCGCGCTCGCGCGCGACGCCGAGGCGGTCGTCTCCGCGCAGACCGCGCGGGGGGCCGATTTCGAGGGCAAGGGGCCGCTCGCGTACGCCCGGGCGTGCATCCCCCTCGCGGTCCCGCTGTTCGCGAGCGCCCTGCGCCGGGCCGACGCCCTCGGGCGCGCCATCGACGCCCGCGGGTACACGGGCACGGGGCCGCGCACGCGCTTCCGGGAGCTGCGGTTCCACGCACGGCGCGACGGCACGGCGGCCCTGCTGGTCGCGGCCTACCTCGTCGCCTTCGCGGCGCTCTCCCTCTGAGAGGCGGGACGCGAAGAGGGCGGGGCTCGCGGGCGCCCTCCCGCCGTACGGGGCCGGCCGCTGGCGGCCGGACCGCCTCCCGGCCCCCGTCGCCCGGAGGTCCCGCCCTTCCGATGCCCGCCATGCGAGGCCCCGACGTCCGCCGCCCCGCCCTTCCGATGCGGCGCCACGCAGGGGGTCCGGCACCCGCCGCCCCGCCCTTCCGATGCCCGCCACGCAGGGGCCCGTCGCGCGCCGTCCCCGCCGTCGGAACGCTGTGAAAAACCATCCGCCGACCCCCGGCATGAGGTATCCTGTTACCTGACTGACCGCAGGCATATGCACACACAACGCAAACGGAGCAGATATGTCGCAGAACACCGTCACCCCGCGATCCGAACGCGAGCCCGCCCGACCCGATACCGGCTCCCTCACCGCGCCCCTTTCCCGGCGCTCCGCCTTTCGCGCCGCGCTCGCCGCGGCCGGAGCCGCCGTGCTCTTCGGCCTGCCGGGCATCGCCCGCGGCGCCGAGGCGTCCGCCGAGACCAACCAGAAGCTGAGCGACGCGCAGTCGCAGCTCGACGCCGCGCAGCAGCAGCTCGATGACATCTCCTATCAGTTCGAGGACCTTTCCACCCAGCTGAGCGACACCATGGATCAGATCGAATCGGTCCAAGGGCAGATCGACGACACGCAGGCGAGCATCGACAGTATGCAGGCCGAGCTCGACCAGAAGCAGGAGGTGCTCGCGCAGCGCGTCTCCTCGAGCTACAAGACCGGCGACGCCTCCGTGCTCTCCCTGCTGCTCTCCTCGGGCTCGTTCGAGGAGCTCATCGCCAACATGCACTACGTCGAGAAGATCAACGCGAGCGATCGCGACGCCATCGACGAGGTGCGCCGTATCCAGGATGAGCTCGCCCAGCAGAAGGCCAGCCTGGAGCAGCAGAAGGCCGACCTCGAGAGCCTCAAGACCGAGCAGACCCAGCAGCTCGACGACATGAAGGCCAAGAAGGACGAGGTCCAGGCACTGCTCGACAACCTCAGCCAGGAGGTCAAGGACCTCATGGCCCAGCGCGACGCCGAGATCCTCGAGGCCGCGCGCCAGGAGGAGCTCGCCCGCCAGCAGGCCTCGCAGAGCGGCGGCGGTACGACCTCCATCCCCGGCAACGGCCAGGCGAGCGCCTCGGGCAACGCCCAGCAGCGCGTCGTCAACGCGGCGTACAGCACCCCCTCCCCCGGCCCGGGCCTGTGCGCCTGGTGGGTCGCGGACGTGTTCATCAACGCCGGATTCGGCACCGTGCCCGGCAACGCGGACGACATGTACGCCGCGTACTGCACGAGTTCGAACAAGTCCAACCTCAAGGTGGGCATGATCATCGCCGTGCCGTCGCATCCGCACACCTCCGCCGGCCGCATCTACGGCCATGTGGGCATCTACGTGGGCAACAACACGGTTCGCGACAACATCGGGTACATCCGCGACATCAACGTGGATTCCTGGATCTCCTACTACGGCGCGACATCGACCCCGCGCTGGGGTTGGGCCAAGGGCATCAACCTCGAGGGCTGACCGTCGGCGCGCTCGCCTCGAGAGCGAAGGCCCGACCGGCATCCCGGACCGCCTCCCCTTCCCTGGACACGAAGACCGATGTCCGGGGAAGGGGAGGTTTTCGTTTATTTCTCGGGACATGGCAGAAAAGCACCGTTTCGGGGAAGGGACTCGGAGACGTGACGCGGGCAAAATGTCCGTTCTGTCTGTCCAGGCTGCTTTGTCTCTTGAGAATCGGAGCCCGCAGGCCCTGAAACGATGAGAGCTCCCTCGGAGTCTCCGCTCCGGAGGCTCCCGAACGGGTTGCGGGCGGGTCGGCCGGCCCCGCGCCGCCGTGGACCCTCCCCCAAACGGCATTTCTCTGCCAGAATCCGGAACACGAACGAAGCGAGCGGCATCCCCCGCAGGTCCCCGCAGCACTCCCCCGCAGGTCCACGCGGCACTCCCCCGCAGGTCCACGCGGCATCCCCTGCAGGTCCACGCGGCATGAAAAGGCACCCCGGCGCCGGAAGGCGCCGGGGTGCGCTGGAAGGAGGGCGATGGTAGAACCGTTCGGTCCCTCCGGACGGTTTACTCCAGCAGGTCGAGGACGGAAGGACGGAGCTCCTCCTCGGCGGCCTCGGGATCGGTGGCACGCAGGCGGTTGATGTAGCGCTGGTACCACAGCAGGGCGGCGCCGATGAAGACGACCACGCCGCCGACGTTGTACACGAGGGTGAGCCACAGCTCCTGGCCCAGCGGGAAGGTGCCGGCGACGAACACGAAGGCGAAGACGCACAGCAGGAACACGGAGATCGCGACGCCGAAGGTGCGATGGCCCATGCGGAAGGAGCGCGGGGCGTTGTCGTACTTGACGCGCAGCACGAAGTAGGCCAGCAGGATCAGCAGCGGCGGGAGCAGCGCGGTGGCGGCGGTCATGTTGATGACGATGTTCAGCAGGTCGTTGAGGCCGCTGGCGCCCATGGCCGGGATGATCACGATGGGGAGCACGATGAGGAACTGCACCCACGCGGCGCGCCAGGGGATGCCCTGGTCGTTCATCTCGACGATCTTGCCGCCGAAGACGCCCTTGGGGATCTCGGTGAAGAAGACCTTGATGGGCGCGGAGGTCCACATCATGAGGCCGCCGACCTGAGCGGCGAGCAGGATGAGGCCGAGGATGCGGGTCGAGACCTCCATCGGGATGCCGAAGTGCGCGAACAGGGCGCCGTACACATCGAAGATACCGGTGGAGAGGCTGACCTCACCCATGGGGATGAACAGGTTCACGAGCAGCGAGGAACCGGCGTACAGCAGGCCGATGACCAGGCCGGCGACGACGACGGTGCGCACGAAGGCCTTGACGCCGCCCTTGAGGTCGTTCAGGAACACGCCGACGGACTCGGCGCCGCCGACGCCCTGGATGATCCAGGCGAGGGTGCCGCAGAAGCCCCAGATGGTCGCGAAGCTCGTGGTGTCGGGAGCCATGGTCTGCGCGGTCGGGGCGGTGGCGAACTCGACGCCGCCCATGAGGGCGCCGACGGAGAGCAGCACGAAGATGGCGGCCATGCCCATGGCGGCAGCGGAGCCGATGGACGAGATGTTGCCGATCCACTTGGCGCCCTTGGTGGAAGCCCAGGTGCCGATGGCGAAGATGACGATCTCGATGGCCGTCGTCAGGAACGGGGACATCTCGACGTTCTGGCCGAAGAACACGTAGCTCGCGTAGATGATGATGTTGGGCAGGATCGACGCGAAGTAGAACAGGTTGACGAACCAGTAGCAGAACGCGGTCATGAAGGCCCAGCGACCGCCCATGGACGTCTTGACCCAGGCGTACACGCCCGACTCGGAGTCCTTGTTGAGGGCGACGAACTCAGCCGTGACCAGGGTGTAGGGGACGAAGTACAGGATCGTGGCGAAGAAGAACGCCGGCGCGGCGGCCAGGCCGATCTCCGCGTTGTTGTTGATGATGTTCTTGAGGCCGAACACCGCGGAAATCGTCATGCCGAGCAGCGCAAGCGAACCGATTTTCGCTCGTTTCTCAGAACTCATGCCTTTCCCTCCTTGTGATCGTTGCATGATCGGTGACTCTATAAGCACAGCGCCCGCCCGCCCGGATCCGACCGGACGGGCGCTGGGATCGCCTTGCGGCGCTTACTTGTTGGGGAAGCTGTACCCCTCGACGGTGACGTGGGTCATGACCGCGTGGGAGCCGGGCTCCGGCAGCACGCGGAAGGCCTCGTCGATGTCGACGACCAGGATCCCGCCGGCGGGCACCGTGACCACGGGGCCGTCGACCGCCGCGAAGCGCTCGCGGTCGGTGAGGTCGCTGTAGGCCTCGGTGAGCTCGAGGTCGGCCTTGGGCGCCACGACGACGGCGAGCTCGCCGTCCATGGGCGCGAGCGCCGTCAGGTAGCGGCGGCCGCCCACCATGTCCGGGGTGGCCAGGCCCTCGGCGCCGTCCCACCAGTAGGTGATGGAGTCGCCGATCGAGTAGGCCACATCCTGCAGCAGCTCGGATGCGATATCGAGCGCCTGCCCCACGCGCATCCACTTCTTGACCGTGCCCAGCTGCGCGTCGAACTGCTCACGGGACTCGTACACGTGCATGCTATGCCTCCTCGATCTTCGTCAAGGCCTGGGTCAGGTCGGCGGACGCCAGCGGGCGCAGGGAGAACTCGAAGCCGAAGCGCTCGAAGCGGATGCGGTAGGAGTCGAGCACCTCCGAGCCCCAGGAGTTGGAGCCCAGGCCCAGGATCTTGTCGTTGATGTTCACCGTGATGTTCTCGCGCTTGACGAGGTCGGTCACGTGGCGTGCGGCGTCGATGTCCTCGCAGGTGTAGGGCCAAGCGGAGAAGGAGAACGGGTCGCGCGCGGCGTCGTCGGGACGCGTGACGAGCAGGCCGTCGCCGTGGCTGGAGCGCAGGGCGACCCAGCGCGTCCCCTCGCGGTTGGCGCAGTCCTGCGGGAACACGTACGGGGTGAACATGTCGTCCACGTCGGCGCGGTAGTGGCCCACGGGGTTGGCCTTGAGCGAGTCGGGGTAGTTCTCACCGGGGCCGTGGCCGTACCACTCGACCATGCGGTCGGCGCCGGGCACCTCGAAGCTGATGCCGATGCGCGGGATGATGTCGTCGTAGTCGCCGTAGGGCTCGCCGTCGACCGCCAGGTCGATGCGGCCGGACGGGCGCACCGTGTAGACGAGCTCGACGTGCATGCCGAAGGCGTGGACCGGCGGCGCGATGCGCTGGCGCACCGTGACCTTCACGGCGTTGCCCTCGCGCTCCCATGCGACCGAGCGCGTGGAGGTCTGCATCACGTTCAGGAAGTTGCCCTGCCAGATGGAGTCGAACTCCTGCTGGTGGTTGTCGACGAGCGGATGCCAGAAGCCGACGCGCACCGGCGCGGCGAGCACCGAGCGGCCGCAGGAGGTCCAGCTCACGATGTCGCCCGAGACGGTGTCGAAGACGACGGAGCCGCCGAGGGTCCTGACCGTGAGGGCCGTGCCCTCCTCGTCGACCGCGGGCGCCATGGCGGCGCGCACGGCGATCGCGGGGCGCGGGTTGTCGGCGATGGCGAACTGGAACGCGCCGATCTGGTACATGGCCTCGCACCAGGGCTTGGCACCGACCGTGTACACGCGGGCGGTCGCCAGGGTCTCGCCGGCAGCGGCGGCCTCGATCGCGACGGGGAAGGTCGCGGTCTCGCCCGGGGCGACGGCGCCCGGGACGACCTCGACGGTGGCGACGGGGTCGCCGTCCACGAGGGTCTCCACGGCGATGCGCACGTCGTCGAGGGTGGTGAACCAGCGCTTGTTGGTGACGGACAGCTCGCCGGCGCCGGCGTCGTAGGCCACGCGGACCGGACAGATGACCTGCTTGTACTCGGTCAGGCCGGGGCTCGGCTCCTGCCAGGGGAAGACCATGCCGTCGATGCAGAAGTTGCCGTTGTTGGGATAGTCGCCGTTGTCGCCGCCGTACATATGGTAGGCGCGGCCGTCCTCGGTGGTGGCGGCGATGCCGTGGTCGCACCACTCCCAGATGAACTGGCCCTGGATGTGATCCCAACGGTCGAAGATCTCCTGGTACTCGGACAGGCCTCCGGGGCCGTTGCCCATGGAGTGGCCGTACTCGCAGTTGATGCGCGGCTTGGGGCCGGGATGCTCGCCGAAGTCGTTCATCTGCGAGACGCGCGAGTACATGGTGGAGATGATGTCGACGGTGTCCGCGTTGCGGTCCTCCTCGTAGTGGACCGGACGGCCGTCGAGCTCCTTGGCCTTCGCGTACATGGCGCGGATGTTGCAGCCGTAGCCGCTCTCGTTGCCGAGCGACCACGCCACGATCGACGCATGGTTGCGCTCCTGCATCACGAGGCGCTCGATGCGGTCGACGTAGGCGGCCTCCCACGCGGGGTCGTCGGTCACGGTGGCGATGTTGCCGATGTTCTCGAAGCCGTGGCTCTCCATATCGGTCTCGGCGAGCACCATGATGCCGTACTCGTCGCACAGCTCGTAGAAGCGCGGGTCGTCGGCGTAGTGCGAGGTGCGCACGGCGTTGATGTTGTGGCGCTTCATGAGCACGAGGTCGCGGCGCATGCGCTCGAGGCCCACGGCGCGGCCCTTGTGGTCGTCGCAGTCGTGGCGGTTCACGCCGTGCATCTTGAAGTAGGTGCCGTTCAGGAAGATCTGGTTGCCCTCGATGGTCACCTCGGCGAGGCCCTGGCGGTGCGGGACGACCTCGGAGACGCCGTCGGCGCCGTAGACGGCGATCGTCATGTCGTAGAGGTGCGGGTCCTCGGGGTTCCAGAAGCGGGCGCCCTCGATGGCGGCCTCGGCGTGCCCGTCGGCGACCTCGACCTCGAGGACGGTCTCGCCGCCGTCGGCCATGGCCCACACGACGCGCTCGGCCGCGGTGGTCGCCACGTCGAGCGTCACATGGGCGACGTCGCCCTCGCGATGCGTGCGGACGCGGAAGTCGTCCAGGCGGGCGGCCGGGCGCTCCATGAGGTACACGTCGCGGAAGATGCCGGAGGCCCACCACATGTCCTGGTCCTCGATGTAGGTGCCGTCGCTGTACTGCAGCACCTTGACCACGAACAGGTTGTCGCCCTCGTGCACGGCCTCGGTGACGTCGAACTCCGCGGAGAGGCGCGAGCCCTTGGTCATGCCGATGAAGGTGCCGTTCACGTAGAGCTCGGCGTAGCTCTCCACGCCGTCGAAGCGGATGATCTCGCGGGAGCCCGGGGTGAGCGCGGGCAGCGTCACGATGCGCTGGTACACGCCCGTGGGGTCGTCGGAGGGCACGAGCGGCTGCTCGACCGGGAACGGGAAGCCCTCATCGGTGTAGGCGAGCTTGCCGTAGCCGTCGATCTGCCACAGGTGCGGGACCTCCACCTCGTCCCAATCGGCCTCGTAGGTCGACATCAGCTCCGCCGGCACCGCCTTGGGCGCACCGAACAGACGGAAGCGCCACGGGCCGCTCAGCTGCACGAAGCCGCGCGACAGCTCCCGGCTGTACGTGGCGGCCAGCTCGGCCGTCTCGTAGCCCATGAAGTAGGCGCGGGCGGCGAGCCTGTTGCGGTTGGTGAGCGCGGGGTTCTCCCAATCGTTGATGGCATCCATCGACATGTACTCCTTCCCTTGTACGTGACGTTCGGTTCCTACCGCTGTGTGTGCACATTGTGTGTGCAACCGGTTGCTCACACCATACGGCAGAGACCGGGTCTGTGCAACCGGTTGTCCTGCAAACGGCGCCGTTCGACCGTTCGCCGCCCGAAATCGACCGCCGGGGGCGTCAGTCCGGGTATCATCGGTCTGAGCAGGCCGTTTTGTCCGCTCATCAAGCCGTCCGCCGCCGGGTCCGCCGCGACGGCACGGCACCGGGGGCTTGTAGTACAGTTCTCGCAGTGATCGGCTCCGGGCCGTCAGGCCGGAGGGGAAGGTGCGCATGACCGTTTCGAAACACAGCAAATCGACGCTCGCCGACGTGGCCGCCGCCGCGGGCGTCTCCCGCTCGACGGCCTCGCGCGCCCTGAACGACTCGCCGCGCATCAGCGAATCCACCAAGAAGCGCATCCGCGCCGTCGCGCGCCAGATCAACTTCGTCCCCAACGCCCAGGGCCGCGCGCTCGCGGTGGGCCGGTCCGAGACCATCGCCATGCTCGTCACCGAGCCGCCGGGCGAACTGTTCTCCGACCCCACCTACGGCGCCTTCCTCGGCGGCATCACCGAGCAGCTGGCGGAATCGGCCTACCTGCCCATCCTGCTGCAGGCGTCCTCCGACCACGAGCGCGAGCGCGTGCTGCGCCACCTGGCCCGCCGCTCGGTCGACGCCGTGATCGACATCTCCCCCTACAAGGGCAGCGAGCTGCTCGATACCCTGCGCGACCTGCGCATCCCCACGGTCCTGTGCGGCCAGCTCGAGGGCCATCCCTACCGCGACGTGTTCTCCACCGTCTACTCCGACGACGTGGAGGGAGCCGGGCTGGCCGCCGACGCCATGCGGCGGCGCGGCAGGAGGAACCTCGTGGCGATCTTGGGGCCGCGGGACAACCCGGCGGTCGTCGACCGCCTGCTGGGCTACCGCGGCGTGCTCGGCGACGAGGCCCTGCCCGACGACCGGGTCGTCTACACCGGCTGGGGCGCGAGCGACGGCTTTTTGGCCATGCGCCACCTGCTCGACCGCGTCGACGCCATCGACGGCCTGCTCGCGGGTTCGGACCGCATCGCGTCCGGGGCCATCGAGGCGATGCGCGAGCGCGGCATCAGCGTGCCGCGAGACGTGTCGGTCGTCGGGTTCGACGACCACCCCATCGCCCAGAGCGTCAGCCCGAAGCTCACCACCGTGCGGCAGCCCCTGCGCCACGAGGGGCGCGTCGCGGCGCAGACCGCGCTGCAGATGATCGACGGCGCCGAGCCGAGCACCATCGTGCTGCACATGGCCCTCATCGAGCGCGCGTCGCTGTGAGGGCGGGGACGCGCGCGGCGTGCGGCCGCCCGACGCGCCGCACGCC
>NZ_JAQECM010000044.1:0-11908 GCF_027669965.1 Candidatus Collinsella stercoripullorum
CCCGCCGCGCCCGCCGGGGCCGTCGAGCCGGTCCGGGGCAGCCCCGGGCCCGCAAGGCCGCGCGGGCCCGGGGTCAGCGCGCGGCCCTCCCCCGACAGACCAGGTGCATGTAGGCCAGGCCCAGCAGGGCCGCTGAAACCGAGCCGACGAGGATCGCCGTCTTGGCGGCCAGCAGCTCGGCCGGAATCTCGGTGAACGCGAGCCCCGCGATGAGGATCGACATGGTGAAGCCGATGCCGCCCAGGATCCCCACCCCCACGATATGGGGCCAGCGCACGCCGCGCGGCAGCTCCGCGAGACCGGCCTTGACGAGGATGAAGGTCACCCCCGCGATACCCACCGGCTTGCCCAGCATCATGCCCAGGTACACGCCGACCGCGACCGGGTCGACCACGAGGGCGCCCAGGTCGACCCCCACGAGGCGCACCTGCGCGTTCACGAACGCGAACAGCGGCAGGATCAGGAAGTTCACCGGCGTGGAGATGTAGTGCTCCAGGCGCTGCAGCGGCGGCGTCACGCGGTGCATCACCCGCTCGACGCCCGACACCGCATGGGTGAAGTCGTGCTGGCCGAGGATGTGCGCCTCGTCATCGAAGCGGTCGTCGAGCTCGGGCAGCTTGGCGCCGAGCCAGGACACCAGGCCCCCGGCGTCGACGTCGGAGCGGGCCGGGATGGTGAAGGCCAGGATCACGCCCGCGAGCGTCGCGTGGACGCCGGACTGGAACAGGCAGAACCACAGCACGAGGCCGAGCGCCAGGTACGGGGCGAGCCGGTAGTGCCTCCGCGCGTTGAGCAGCGCGAGCGCCCCGGTCACCGCAGCCGCCGCGGCGAGCCAGCCCAGGCTCGGCGCATGGCCGTAGAAGATGGCGATGGCCGCGATGGCGAGCAGGTCGTCGGCGATGGCGAGGGTCGAGAAGAACACCTTGATCGCCGGCGGCACCCGGCTCCCCAGCAGGGAGAGCACGCCGAGCGCGAAGGCGATGTCGGTCGCCATGGGGATCGCCCAGCCGTAGACCGCGCCGCCGCGGTTCACGAACCCGTAGATGCACGCGGGGACGACCACGCCGCCCACCGCGGCGAGCATGGGCAGCATCGCCTGACGGGGGCGCCTGAGCTCCCCGACGGTCATCTCGTACTTGAGCTCGATACCCACGAGCAGGAAGAACACCGCCATGAGGAAGTCGTTCACGAACAGCTCGAAGCTCAAGGAGAACTCCCAGCCGCCGATCGCGACCGTGACCGGGAGCGCGAACCACTCGTGGAGCGCGAAGTACGCGTCGGTGTTGGCGCAGACGACCGCCGCGACGGCCGCGGCGATCATCACCATGGCGGACACGGTGCCGTTGGAGGTGATGCGGTCGAGCACGCTGCGGCGCTCCAGCCTGCGGCGCTGCCGGTCGCTGATGAGCGGGGCGGGCGCGGCGGGCGCGTCCACGGCAAGCGCCTTGCGCTCGACCGCCTTCGCGGCCGTGTGCCTGAGGTTTTTGCGCGTGCGCTTTCCCATGTCGGTGCCGTCGCTCCTTCGCGGTCGCGGACGCGGCGGCCGAAGACGGAGCCGCGCGCCCTGGTCTCAAATAAGGCGCGGCACCCGATCGGGCGCCACGCCGTTTCATCTGAATCCGTTGTACCCCCGCTGCCGCGCGACGGGGGGTATCCGCCGACCCGAACCACGGGGAATCCACAGGTCGCCCGCAGGGGCGCCCCTCATCCGCGACGGCTCGCGCACCGCGGCCCGCACAGGGCGGGACGCAGGCGCGGATGCGGTGCCGTCGTCCGGGCCCGCGGCCTACTCCGCCGCGGCGAGGATGGGAGCGGCCACCTGCTTCTTGCGGGAGAGCACGCCGGGCATCCACACGCCCTCGGCGACGTCCTCGATCCCGAGGCCCTTCTGCGCGACGGCGGTCTCGCCCTCGAACAGGACCTGGGAGCCCTCCTCCATGATGTCGGTGATGCACAGGACGATGCCGTCCGCGCCCTTGCCGGCCTGGTAGGCGCGCATGGCCTCGCGGATCTCGGGCACCATGCCGAGCGCGCGGCTCTTGTCCACGGTCTCGTACTGGCCGATGAGCAGCTTGGACGCGCCGACCTCGAACAGCTTGATGTCGTTGCCGACCATCTGCTCGGGCGTGAAGGAGCCGGACGGGCGGGAGAGGAAGACCTCCATGCCGAACTTGACCGGGTCGACGCCGAGCTGCTCGCCGAGCTTGGCGGCGACCGCGCGGTCGATGTCGGTGGTGGTGGGGCTCTTGAGCATGAGCGTGTCGGTCATCATGGCCGACAGCAGCAGGCGCGCCTGGGCGTCGGTCGGCTGCTGCCCGAGCACCTCGAACAGCTTGGCGACGATGGTGCAGCTGGAACCCCAGGGCATGGCCACGATGGTGAGCGGGGCGGCGGTGGTGAAGCCGCCGAAGCGATGATGGTCGACCACGCCGACGATCTGGGCGTTCTCGATCCCGGCGACCGTCTGGCCCACCTCGTTGTGGTCGGTCAGGATGACCTGCTGGGGCTCGTCGGCCGGCTCGATGGCGTCGAGCGGCAGCGGCTCGGCGACGCCGAGGTCGGCGAGGAGCTTGGCGGACTCGGCGGGCAGCGGGCCCAGGCAGCACGCCTGGTAGGTGCAGCCGTTGAAGTTCACCTGGTTGAGGAGCTGGGCGAGGACGACCGACGACATGATGGCGTCGTTATCCGGATTCTGATGCCCGAAGACGAGGACGTTGCTCATGGATTCCCTCCAATGCGTCACGAAACACAGCTCAGGTAATCGTAGCACGTATGGAAGGCGCCGGCCGGCGGCTTCCGCGGCCCGCCGCGGCGGCCGTCTCGGCCATGGGAACAGGCTAGGGGGCAGATGCGGCCGGCGGGCTCAGGCGTGCGTGTTCACCCGGCGCCACTCGCGCGGGCATAGCCCGAAGGCGCCCTTGAACGCGCGCGAGAAATGGAGCTGGTTGGGGTAGCCGACCGCGCGGCCGACCTCGCCCACCGACAGCGCGGTGAGCTTGAGCAGCTGCGCCGCCTTGGTCATGCGGTAGTCGATCAGGTACTGCTGGGGGGACTTGTCCGTCACGCTCTTGAAGATCTTGCCGAAATAGCTGCGGTTGAGACCCGTCTGCCGCGCGATGTCCTCGACCGTGATGCCGTTCTGGTAGTTCTGCTCGATATAGCTCATGGCCTCCCGGATGTAGAGGTCCTGCAGCTTGCTGGTCGACGCGGTCCGGGGGGCGACGATCGAGCGGAGCAGGCCGTCGAGGAACAGGTAGGTGTGGCCGATCAGGCAGAACGCGGACGCGTCCTGATGGTCGACCAGATACCGCATCTCCTGCTCCATCGTGTCGCGCAGGCCGTCGTTCCCCGAGCGGTAGATGGGCGAGGACTCGGCGAGCCCCGCGAAGGCCAGAGACTCCTTCACCCGGATCCCGTCGAACTCGACCCAGATGTACTCCCAGGGGTCGTCCATGTCCGCATAGTAGGTGTTGGTCTGTCCCGGGAAGATCATGAACCCCTCCCCCGCCTGCAGGCGGTAGACCGTCTGGTTGCCCGACTCGTCGGACGCCGCGAGCGTCCCGCACCCCGAGATGATGTAGTGGAACAGGTAGTGGCTGCGGCGGAACGGCCCGAACGCATGGCCCGGCGTGCAGACCTCGCGCCCGTACTGGTACGGCATGAGGTCGATGTACTTGCCTCGGGAGAATGTGGATGAGACGAGCTCATGAGCCGGCATACGCGGGCCCCCTTCCTGTGCGGACCCCGGCCGCGGCGAAAGGCAGCGGCGCAGATCGTCATAGATTGTACACGCATTTCGTGCAACTAAATTAACGTATATATCTATATTTACCTATATATTGCTAGATACTCAGGAAAAAGCCAGCTATCGCAGGTAGATAGAGCAATATCAAGACGTATACAGAAACATAAGATTACCTTGAGCGGGGTAATTCGACCGTTTACCGAAACCGGCACCGATTCTTTACCATCGATTCAGTTCATCTACCTGCGCGGTATCGCATTTGACATGGTTGCATATCTCTATAGCACTAAAACGACGCATAGTGGCACTTTACTATAAGGCCCGCAGTACGGACTGTCCGCACGCGGGCGCGGCGGGCATACAGGAAGGGGTTTCAAGCAATGGCAGAACTCTCTCTTGAGCACGTTGGGAAGAAATATCCGAACGGGTACGAGGGCGTCAAGGACTTCAACCTCGAGATCGCCGACAAGGAGTTCATCATCTTCGTCGGCCCCTCGGGATGCGGGAAGTCCACCACCCTGCGCATGATCGCAGGCCTCGAGGACATCACCTCCGGCACCCTGAAGATCGACGGCCGCGTGGTCAACGACGTCGAACCCAAGGACCGCGACATCGCCATGGTGTTCCAGAACTACGCGCTCTACCCGCATATGACCGTGTACGACAACATGGCGTTCCCCATGAAGCTGCGCAAGGCGAGCCCCGATGAGATCGACAAGGCCGTCCGCGAGACCGCCCGCATCCTCGACCTCGACAAGCTGCTCGACCGCAAGCCCTCGGCGCTCTCGGGCGGCCAGCGCCAGCGCGTCGCCATGGGCCGCGCCATCTGCCGCAACCCCAAGGTCTACCTCATGGACGAGCCCCTGTCGAACCTGGACGCCAAGCTGCGCGTCCAGATGCGCGCCGAGATCTCCAAGCTGCATCAGCGCCTGGGCGCCACCATCATCTACGTCACGCACGACCAGACCGAGGCCATGACGCTCGGGACCCGCATCGTCGTCATGAAGGACGGCGTCATGCAGCAGGTCGATTCGCCCGCCAAGCTCTACTCCGAGCCCTGCAACCTGTTCGTCGCCGGCTTCATCGGCTCCCCGCAGATGAACTTCATCGACGCGACCGTGGGCGAGACGGCCGGGAAGGTCACCCTCGCCTTCGGCGGGAACGCCATCACCCTGCCCGACGCCAAGGGCAGGGTCCTGAAGGAGAAGGGCTACGTGGGCAAGGTCGTCGTGCTGGGCATCCGCCCCGAGGACGTCGTCGACTCCAACGAGCACCCCGCCGACCGCACGCTCTCCGAGCGGATCGCGGCCACGGTCACCGTGTACGAGCTGCTGGGCTCCGAGGCCATGATCTACGCGGACGTCGACGGCGGCACCGTGTCCAGCCATGTCTCGTCCGGCAACCCCGCGCGCGTCGGGAGCCGCATCGAGGTCGCGTTCGACCTCGACAAGGTCCACGTGTTCGACAAGCAGTCCGAGCTCGCGATCGTCCACTAAGCGAGGAAGGAGGCTAGACGCATGCTGAGCAAACCCGTTTCACGTCGCGCCCTCCTGGGCGGCGTTGCGGCCGGAGCGGCAGGCCTGCTGTTCAGCGGCTGCACCACCCAGCGCGCCGACGGCAAGATCGAGGTGGAGATCGTCAGCTACAAGCAGGAGGCCGTGAGCATCTTCGAGCAGCTCATGGAGGATTTCAACGCCTCGCACGACGACATCTACCTCAACATCACGAGCCCGGCCGACGCCGTGACCATCATGAAGACGCGCTTCGTGCGCGAGGACTACCCCGATGTCATCGGCATCGGCGGCGACGCCGACTACGCGAGCTTCGTGGACTCCGCGATCCTCGCCGACGTGTCCGATTGCCCCACCTCCGCCGACGTGCAGAAGGCGTACAGCGACATCCTGAAGAGCGTCACCTACGTGCCGATGGACGGCATCTACGGCGTCCCCTACGTGGCGAACGCCGCGGGCATGCTCTACAACAAGGACCTGTTCGAGGAGCACGGCTGGACCATCCCGGAGACCTGGGACGAGCTCATCGCGCTGTTCGAGCGGATCCAGGCCGAGACGCCCGATATCCACCCGATCTACCTCGGCTACCTCGACACCTGGACCATCCTGTCGCCGTGGAACTCCATCACCATCAACATGGTGCCGAGCGACCTGGCCCGCCAGGTGAACGCCGGCACCGCCAAGTTCGCCGACTACTACCGCGAGCCCGCCGAGCGCATGCTGCAGCTGCTCGACTACGCCGAGGACGGCCCGTTCGCCTACAGCTACAACGACGCCTGCACCGCCTTCGCGCGCGGGCAGTCCGCCATGTACCCCTGCGGCAGCTTCGCCGTGCCGCAGATCCTGTCGGTGAACCCCGACATGAACATCGGCATGTTCGCCATGCCGTCGGCCGACGACCCCGACGACCGCATCGTGGTCTCCGGCGTCGACCTGCAGTGGTGCGTGGCCGAGACCTGCGAGCACAAGGACGCCGTGTACGAGGTCATCGCCTTCCTGAACGAGCAGGCCAACGTCCAGACCTACATCGACGACCAGCGCGCCATCCCCTGCACCGAGGGCGACTTCACCCTCGACCCGCTGTTCGACGACATCCAGCCCTTCCTGGACGAGGGCCGCGTCCTGGACTACCTCGACCACTCTTACCAGTCCTCCATGGCATGCGACGCGCAGCTGCAGACGATGCTGCTCGACGGCGATGTCGACGCGTTCCTGGAGAAGTGGGATGCCGACTGGCAGCGCTACAACCGCAGCGTCATCCGCAAGGTACAGGATTACGAGAGTCAGCAGTAAGGAGGACGCGCTATGGCAAGTACGGCTGCAATCGGATCGAACCGCAGGAAGACCTTCATGGCCATCCTGATCCCGGTCCTCGTGCTTTTCTGCGCATTCAACACGATCCCGCTCATCACCGGCTTTCTGTACAGCTTCACGGACTCGAAGGGCTACGGCGCCTTCAACATCGTGGGCCTGCAGAACTACATTGACATGTTCAGCGACACCCGCATCCTGAACTCCTACCTGTTCACGTTCAAGGTCGCCATCGTCGCCACGCTCGCCACGAACGTCATCTCGCTCATGCTGGCCATCGGGCTGTCGAGCAAGATCAAGTTCAAGAGCGCGCTGCGCGGCGTGTACTTCGTGCCCCGCATCCTCGGAGCGCTCGTCGTCGGCTACGTGTTCAGCTACTTCTTCACCTACATCGTCCCGGCCGTCACCGGCGGCGAGTCCATCCTCGCCAGCACCGAATGGGCGTGGGTGGCCATCGTCATCGTGGTCGTGTGGCAGGCGTGCGCGCAGACCACCATCATCTACATCACCGGCCTGTCCTCGGTGCCCGAGGACGTCTACGAGGCCGGCGCGCTCGACGGCGCGACGGGCTGGGACAAGTTCCGCTACATCACGTTCCCGCTCATCATGCCGTCCGTGACCACCAACATGGTGCTCGTGATGAAGGACATGCTGATGGTCTTCGACCAGATCGTCTCGATGACCTCCGGCGGCCCGGCGCAGTCCACCGAGTCGATCTCCTACCTCATCTACAACAACGGCCTGTCCGGCGGCCAGTTCGGCTACCAGTGCGCCAATGCGGTGATCTTCTTCATCCTCATCGCCCTGGTCTCCATCCTGCAGACCAAGTTCCTGAACAGTAAGGAGGAGCAGCTCTAATGGCTAAAGACAACGTCAAGGAGCGGGTGAACTGGCCTGTCACCATCCTGCTCGTCATCGGCCTGATCACCATCGTCTTCCCGCTGTACATGGCGGTCGTCATCGCCTTCAAGGACCCGTCCGAGATGACGAACGACATCGCGGGCATCCTGTCCCTGCCGAGCCACTGGAGCCTCGACAACTTCATCGAGGCCATCCAGGTGACGGACTTCTTCAACTCCTTCCTGAACTCGCTGATCATCACCGTCGTTGCCGTGGTCGCCTCCATCCTCATCCACAGCCTCGCCGCCTACGCGATCGGCCGCAACATGGACCGCAGCCGGGTCTACAAGGCGAGCTACTACTTCATCATCGCCGGCATGTACGTGCCCTTCGCGATCCTGATGATGCCGCTCGTCAAGCAGACCGCCGTCATGCATTTGGACAACATGGTGGGCGTCATGATCCTCTACATCGTGTTCTACATGCCCATGAACATGATGCTCTACACCGGCTACCTGCGTAACATCCCCATCGCGCTGGAGGAGGCCGCGCGCATGGACGGTGCCTCGACCTGGAGCACCTACTGGAAGGTCATCTTCCCGCTCATGAAGCCCATGCACGCCACCGTCGCCGTCATCACCGGCCTGGCCGTGTGGAACGACGTCATGACCCCGCTCGTCATCATGGGCGGCCAGGGCGTCAACACGCTGCCGCTCGCGCAGATGAACTTCCAGACCGCGTTCTCCACGAACTACAACCTGGCGTTCGCGTCCTACCTGCTCGCCATGCTCCCGATGATCGTCTTCTACATCGTGGCGCAGAAGCAGATCATCGGCGGCGTCACGAACGGTGCCGTGAAGTAGCCCTCATGCCGCCCGCATGTACCAAGATGCGACATATGCACCGCTCATGTAGCTTATAACCTCTTCGCCTTGGGTCCCGCTCGCGGGACCCAAGTGCCGTACAATACCTGCCGCGCGACTCCGATGTCGCGCGACTCCAAGCCCGACCAAATCCGATCAGAAGGAATCGAGCGAGACCGATGCCCATTCTTTTCGACGAGGCCACCCGCACCTTCACGCTGCACACGCGCAACACGACCTATCAGATGCAGGCGGACCGATTCGGCTACCTGCTACACCTGTACTTTGGCGCGCGCGCCGAGGGCACCATGGACTACCTGCTCACCTATGCGGACCGCAGCGGATGCTGTACAAGCCCGCACGAGGCCGGGACGCGCACCTACTCGCTGGACGTCCTGCCCCAGGAGTTCCCCTTCCAGGGCAACGGCGACCTGCGCAGCCCCGTGTTCGTCATGCGCGACGGCGAGGGCACATTCGGGTGCGACCTGCGCTATGCGCGCCACGAAATCCGCGCGGGCAAGTACGGCCTGCCCGGCTTGCCCGCCGTCTACGCCGACGCCGAGGCCGACGGGGCGCAGACCCTGTCGGTGACCCTTGCCGATGCGCGCTGCGGCGTCGAGGTCGAGTTGCTCTACGGCGTGCTGCCCGAGCTCGACATCATCACGCGCGCCGCGATCGTGCGCAACACGGGCGCGCAGCGCGTGGTCGTCGAGAAGCTGCAAACCGCCTGCCTCGATTTCGTCCACGGCGACTTCGATGTCATGACCTTCAACGGCCAGCACTGCATGGAGCGAAAGCTCGACCGCCACGAAGTGCGCCCGGGATCGTTCAGCGTCGGCAGCCGTCGCGGCCAATCCTCGCACCAGTACAACCCGTTCATGATCGTGTGCGACCGCGACGCGACGGAGACGGCGGGCCGCGGCTGGTCCATGTCGTTTGTCTACAGCGGCAACTTCAAGGCCGAGGTCGAGCAGACCCAGTACCAGCAGGTCCGCATGCAGATGGGGCTCTCCGACGAGCTGTTCTCCTACCCGCTCGAGCCCGGTGAGCGCCTCGTCGCCCCCGAGGTCATCATGACCTACTCCAACGCGGGGCTCGAGCGCCTGTCGCACAACCTCCATCGCTGCATCCGCCGCCACGTGTGCCGCGGGCCCTGGCGCGACGCCCCGCGCCCCATCCTCGTGAACAGCTGGGAGGCCCACTACTTCGACTTCACCGGCGACGAGCTCGTGCGCCTCGCCGCCAAGGCCGCCGACCTGGGGCTGGACATGCTCGTCATGGACGACGGCTGGTTTGCCGAGCGCAAGGACGACTACCGCTCGCTCGGCGACTGGACCGTCAACGAGGAGAAGCTCGGCGGCACGCTGGGACAGCTCATCGAGCGCATCAACACCCTGGGCATCAAGTTTGGCATCTGGGTGGAACCCGAGATGGTCAACGAGGATTCCCAGCTCTTCCGTGAGCATCCCGACTGGGCGCTCGCCGTCCCGGGCAAGCAGCCCGCGCTCGGGCGCGACCAGCTCGTGCTCGATTTCTCCCGCGCCGAGGTGCGCGACAACGTCTTCGAGCAGATCTGCCGCGTGCTCGACCAGGGCAACATCGAGTACCTCAAGTGGGACTTCAATCGCAGCCTGGTGGACATCTACTCGCATGCGACCACCGATCAGGGCCGCGTCGTCTACGACTACTACCTCGGCCTGTATGACGTGCTCGAGCGCCTGGTCCAACGCTACCCCGACCTGCTCATCGAGGGCTGTGCCGCCGGCGGCGGACGCTTTGACGCCGGCATGCTGCACTACACGCCCCAGATCTGGACGAGCGACAACACCGACGGACACGACCGCATGACCATCCAGTACGGCACGTCGTTCGGCTATCCGTGCTCCACCGTGGGGGCACACGTCTCGGCCTGTCCCAACGAGGTCAACGGTCGCACCGTGTCGCTGTCGGCGCGCGGCCTTATCGCCATGGCGGGCGGCGGCTTCGGCTACGAGCTCGATCTGCTCGAGCTGCCCGAGCGCGCCTGCGAGCTCATCCGCGAACAGATCGAGCGCTACCGCGGCATGGAGCGCATCGTGCGCGAGGGCCTGTACTACCGCCTGAGCGATCCGGCGACCGCCGACCTGTACGCGTGGGAGTTCGCCGCCGAGGACGGCTCGGAGGCCGTCGTGAACGTCGTGGTCGCGCGCGCCGAGGGCTACGGCGAGGCCAAATACGTCGTGCCTCGCGGCCTGGAGCGCACCGCGCGCTACCGCGAGGTCAACTCCGGTGTCGTATACCCCGCCGCCGCGCTTATGGACATGGGCCTGCCCCTGCCCGTCGGCTCGGCGCTCTACATGGCCCGCAGCTACCATTTCGTCCGCGTGGACGAATAGGCCGACGTGACGCACGCCCCCGAAGGGTAGGGCGCCACATTGTGCCCATGGGTTTGTCTCAGTTAGAGGTCGCTTCGTGAGACAAACCCGTGGGTGGCAAGTTGGGGCCGGGTTCAAACTTGTCGCGACAGATGTTGTATGCGCCAGGCAAAGAACTCGGGTGCAAGGAGGCCGCCCGCCACCTCCGAGCACGCGCATGCGATTTCGCATGTGCGGCGCTCACAATCGCTGCACCCGTTTTGCGCGAGCTCTTGCCGAATGACGTTGTCGAATATATCGATCCCAGCGCTGCATGGCTGACCACCCGAAACAATTCTAAGATCGGTATTTTCTTGAACAAGACGCTTCCAGAGCGTCGCCTGGCGCTCACGGCTCGAACTGTCTATAGGCAAAGCATTGCGCGCAAACGCTTCAAATCGTTTGGGAAGTTTCCGATCGTCGTACAACCATTCCTCAACTGTGCCCCAAACGCGCGTCACCAATGCGTCCGGCCGCGCTAAATCGCAGACAAGCGGGAGAGCAACGACCTGGTGCGGCAGGTTGCCGGTCCAGACACGTATCACGCACGCTTGAGATACGCGCTCGTAAAATCGCTGCTGACGCTCTTGAAAGCCATCAGCGACCGAAATACCCCATCGTCCGAGCTGACCCATGCGAGCGCTCGCGGAAAGATCAGAAATATCACCGAACGTCAGGCAATCTTCAAAGACCTCGATATCTCCTACTGAACATCCCTCGGCGCGTGCCGAGCGCAGCACCGCATACCAGTTTGTGTCGAGACATGCCTCCAACATGACGCTGCGCTTCCTTTATGTCATGAATAGATATCCTGTGACCCGTAATAATACGACTCAACTCCGTTATAAAGCCAAGACTTAAAACCCCACGACACGCTATATGAATGGAAGGGTGCCACAGGTAGTGTTCCATCGACCCATAGCGAATACACAGTAGAAGGCACAGTTTGACTCCCGTGGAAACTTTCTGTGTATGCAAGTGATCCAGATGTCAGGTCTTCGCTCCGATATTCCCCGTCGGTAGGCGGCATATTTTACAGGATGAACGATGCGTGCTCTCGTTCTTGTAATGCTTTGCTTTTTTCACATCGTTCCAAAGAACCGTGCTGCAAGGGCGGAGCGCCACATTGTGCCCATGGGTTTGTCTCAGTTAGAGGTCGCTTCGTGAGACAAACCCGTGGGTGGCAAGTTGGGGCCGGGTTCAAACTTGTCGCGACAGATGTTGTATGCGCCAGGCAAAGAACTC
>NZ_JAQECM010000044.1:11918-18956 GCF_027669965.1 Candidatus Collinsella stercoripullorum
AAAGCGCTCCGTGTCGGGGCATCGAACACGGAGCGCAATGGAGAGAGGGATATGCGAATCGATCAGAGCGCGTCGATGAAGCGCTCCTGCGCCGCGCGGCCGGCTTCGTCCCACTTGAACACGCCGGCGTCGGCGAGGACGTGGCCGAAGACGTCGCTCACGCCGTCGCGGATGATCTGCTCGGCGGTGTCCTCGGCGATGTCGGGGTGCGCCGCCGCGAGCTCGAGCGCCCAGGCGGCGTGCGGGGCGGACAGCGGATCGGCCGCGAGCTCGTCCGCGAGCGCCGCCGTATCGGCGTCCCCCGCATGCGCGAGCAGATGGCCCTTGACCGCGGCGAGCTCGTCCACCAGGCGGGCGGGCAGGATCGCCAGGCCCATGACCTCGATGAGGCCGATGTTCTCCTTCTTGATGTGGTGCCATTCCGCATGGGGGTGGAACACGCCGAGCGGGTGCTCGTCGGTCGCGATGTTGCAGCGCAGGGCGAGGTACAGCACGTACTCGTCGCCGTCCTTGCAGGCGACGGGCGTGATGGTGTTGTGCGCGACGCGCTCGCCGCCCTCCTCGGTCCAGGCGACGACGCCCGCCTCCGCATCGCTGTACCCGCGCCAGACCTCCAGCACGTGCGCGGCGGCGTCGAGCAGCGCCTCGCGGTCGGCGGCGCGCAGGCGCAGCACGCTCATGGGCCAGCGCACGACCTCGCAGGCGACGCCGGCGAAGCCCGGCATGACGAAGGTCTCGGAGGCCGGCGCCTTCATCATGGGGAACACGTGCCGCCCGCCCTGGAAGTGGTCGTGCGACAGGATGGAGCCGCCCACGATGGGCAGGTCGGCGTTGGAGCCGATGAAGTAGTGCCCGAACAGGTCCACGAAATCGAGGAGGCGCCCCATGTTCTGTCGGTCCACGTGCATGAGGCGGTGCTCGGCGCTCATGGCGATGCAGTGCTCGTCGAAGTACGCGTACGGGCTGTACTGCAGGCCCCAGTGCTCGCCGCCCAGCGTGATGGGCAGGATGCGCAGGTTCTGGCGGGCCGGGTGCGCGCCGTGGGCCGCGCCGGCGCCGCGGCCGGGATAGCCCTCGTTCTCCATGCACAGCTGGCAGGCCGGGTAGACCTCGCCCGTCGCCGGGGCGGCTCCCGCGGCGGCGATGGCCTTGGGGTCCTTCTCGGGCTTGGAGAGGTTGATGGTGATCTCGAGCTCGCCCCACTCGGTGGGCGACGTCCAGGCGACGTTTTTGGCGATGGCGGCGCGGCGCACGTAGCGGCTGTCGCAGCTCATCCGGTAGAACCAGTCGGTCGCGGCCTGCGGGCCGCCGGCCGCGTACTCGTCCGCGAAGCGGCGGGCGACCTCGGAGGGGCGCGGCATGAGGACGTTCATCACGCGCGTGGCGATGCGGTCGGCCCCCGACGGGGTGTCCTCCTCGCAGCCGGCGGCGATGCCCGCCGCGGCGATGCGGCCCACCGTGCCCTCGAGGTCGAAGCCCTCCTGCGGGGACACGAAGGCGCTCACCGGGCCGGCCTGCGCGAGGTCGGCGGTCGGGGCGCAGACGTAGGCGTCCGCCAGCAGCTCCGCGGCGTCGGGCGCGGCGGGGCCCTGGGCCCCCACCGCCTCCAGCACCGTGTTGTAGGCCCACATGGCGTCGCCGGGATGCACCAGGCCCGTGCTCACCGCGTACCCGACGAGCTTGCTGACATCGTGCGCCAGCTGCTCCGCGCCGTACGCGGACCCGTTTCCTACAGCCATTGCGCGTACGCCCCCTCGTTGCTGATGCGGTAGCTGCGGCAGTTGCCCTCGCCCAGCCAGCCGTCCATGCCGGCGATGAAGGAGTCGACGCGGTCGAGCGGCACGAAGGCCTGGATGGACCCGCCGAAGCCGCCGCCGTGGATGCGCACGGCGCCCTCGTCGCCCAGCAGGCGCTCCGCCAGCGCCAGGGCCACCATGGCCGGCTGGTCGGTGCCGCCGTTGGCGACGTTCTGCAGGTACATGCCCGAGCTCGCCCCGGAGCGGCGGGTGAGGTCGAGGAAGGTGTCGATGTCTCCCGCGCACAGGGCGTCCCAGCGCTCGACGACGAGGCGGTTCTCGATGTAGTAGTGCAGGGCGCGCAGCACCGCGCGGTCGCCCAGCTTGGCGCGCAGCTCGTTCACGTGGCCGTCGAAGTCCTCGATGGGGACCTCGCACAGGCGCGTGCAGCCGAACTCGGCGGCGACCGACTGCATCTCGCCGGGGACGGCGGCGTAGTCGGCCGTGGACACGGAGTGGTCGGTGCCCATGTAGGCCAGGCACAGCGCGTAGCCCTTGTCGGCGAAGTCGAAGTCGAGCTTCTCGGAGACCGGGTTCGCAGGGTCGGCGAAGTCGATGTGCGCGATGCCGCCGAGGGCCTCGGACAGCTGGTCCATGAGGCCGCAGGGCTTGCCGAAGTAGACGTTCTCGGCGCGCTGCGCCGCCTGCGCCATGGCCGTGGGCGTCACGGGGTCGCCCTCCCACAGGGTCTCCATCACGCGGCCGACCGCCAGCTCGAGCGCGGCGGACGAGGACAGGCCGGAGCCCCCGGGGATATCGCTCGTCATCACCAGGTCGAATCCCTGGGGGGTGCGCCCGGTCAGCCGGAGCTCGTGGGCCATGCCGCGCACGAGGCCCGCGGTGCTCACCTGCTCGGCCACGCGGGGCTCCAGATCGGTCAGGTCGAGCTCGAAGGGCTCGTAGCCGTCGCTGGCCACCCGCACGGTCGAGGTCCCGTTGAGTGCCGCCACGCCCTCGATGGAGACGTCCAGGGCGCCCGCGACCACATGGCCGCCCTCGTGGTCGGTGTGGTTGCCGGCGATCTCGCTGCGCGCGGGCGCGTGGACGTGCGCGAGGGCGCGCCCGCCTCCGTAGAGCGCCTCGAAGCGATCGACGAGTTCGGTGTCGAAGGTACTCATGGTACTCCCCTCTCGATCGGGTGCCGGATGCGCACCCGATGCTCCCCCGGCGCGCGGCATGCCCCCTGCGCGCCGTCAAACCCCCTCCGGTGTTCGGATATGTGAGAGTTTGTGATTGCCTTGGCAAGACTGTAGCACGCGCGGGCGGCGCGGCGGCGGGCGGCTCGGCAAGCGTCCGAACTCTGCGGGCCCCGCGGGCGCCCCCGGTGGGCCGGTTTTTATTTCCATGCCTTCTACCTGCTATTTGTCAAATTCTCCCTTCCGTCGCCGGGGTCTGTGCCCGAACATCCGGCACCGCGTCGCATGTTCATCCGTGCAGAGGGCGTGTACGCGCGCCGCTCGCCGCCGCAAACCGACCGTTCGGCTGTGAGGCGTTCGGATGTGTGCGAACATGTTGAAATACGTTCAAGGAGGTGGGAGATGCTCAAGGCACAGCGACAGGAGCAGATCGTCCGGCGCCTCGCCGAGAACGGCACCGAATCGGTGGGCGACATCGCCCGCGCGCTGGACGTCTCCGAGATGACGATCCGCCGCGACCTGGAGGAGCTCTCCGAGCGCAAGATGGTCGAGCGGGTCTACGGCGGGGCGCGCCTCCCGAGCGGCCTGGCGGCCTCGTTCACGACGAGCGGTATCCCCGTCATGCACGAGTACTCGCATCTGGAGAAGCGTCACCTGCATATGCAGCAGAAGGCCCGCGTGGCCGCGCGCGCCGCGCAGCTCATCCGCGAGGGCGAATCGGTCTTCCTCGGGGCCGGGACCACCGTCGAGCAGATGGTCCCCCATCTCCCTGCCGGGCGCCTGCGCGTGATCACCAACAGCCTCGCCGTCTTCAAGCTGCTCGAGGGGGACCGTTCCCGCGAGCTCTACCTCGTGGGAGGGCTGTTCCGCGAGCGCACCGGCTGCTTCGTCGGCGGCATGGCGGAGGACGCCGTCTCATCGCTCGGCATCGACCGCGCCTTCATCGGCACCAACGGGGTGGCGGGAGGCTCGCTGTTCACCTCCGACATCGACGAGGGCCGCCTGCAGCGCCTCGCCTTCGACCGCGCGCGGGAGCGCTACGCCGTCGCCGACGCGAGCAAGGCGGGCCGCCGCGACTTCTACGCCTTCTACCGGCTCCGCGACCTGACGGCCCTCATCTGCGACGACGGGCTCGAGGCTGAACGGCGCGCCGAGGTGGGGCGCGACACGGGGCTCATCTGCGCCTGACCGCATCCCGGTGCGGCCGACGGCCTCACCCGATGCTCGGCACCAGGAAGGGCTCGCGCTCGCGCAGGTCGCCGTCGGGGATCTCGATGACCTGCGAGCCGAACGCGTTGACGATGCGCGTCCCGCAGGGATGGGTCCTCGCGCGGGCGATGCGGCCGTAGTTCAGGTGCACGTGGCCGTGAAGCATGTAGAGCGGCCTCAGCTTGTCCACGTAGTACGAGAACGACTCGAACCCCCGGTGCGGCAGGTCCTCCAGATCCCCGTACCCCCGGGCGGGCGCATGCGTCACCAGCAGGTCCAAGCCGCCCGTCGCCCGCGCGAGCAGGGCCAGCTTGCCGATCCTCAGGCGCATCTGCTGCTCGGTGAACCCGAAGCTGCGGTCGCTGTACCGCATGGATCCCCCCAGGCCCATGATGCGCAGGCCGCGGAAATCGCAGAGCCGCCCCTCGATGGAGACGCATCCCTGCGGCGGATGCTCCAGGTAGCCCGCATCGTGGTTCCCCCACACGTACGCGAGCGGGACGTTGAGCAGCGTCTCGATATGCTCGAGATAGCGCGCCGGCAGGTCCCCGCACGACACGACCAGGTCGATGTCGCCCAGCCGCTCGCGGCACGAGCGGCTCGTGAGCCACGGCTCCTCCTCATCCGAGACGGCGAGGATCCTCATCGCTTGGCCTCGCGCCGGGCGGCCGCCGTCGGGTCGAGCGGGATGACGCCGCTCACCGTCACCTCGTCGAGCGCGCGCTCGGAGAGCTCCCGCTCCACCGGCAGGC
The DNA here is from genome assembly GCF_027669965.1 of Candidatus Collinsella stercoripullorum. Lineage (NCBI taxonomy): Bacteria > Bacillati > Actinomycetota > Coriobacteriia > Coriobacteriales > Coriobacteriaceae > Collinsella > Candidatus Collinsella stercoripullorum. The sequence continues at coordinate 16,812 of NZ_JAQECM010000044.1, forward strand.
GCCCCACGACGTTCTCGTTCAGCCACGCCATCCGCGCGATGGCATCGCTCGCGAGGCGCCCCGACCCCTCGGGTTGGACGAGCCCCCGCTGGCTCTTGAGCTCCCCGGAGAAGGGATGCAGCTGCCCGCCCAGCAGGCCCTGCCGGAACAGCTCCACCAGCGCCCGCTGGCGCGCGGGCACCGCCGCGTCCACGCGGACGTCCATCACCCCCGACGTGAGGCCCCACCAGTAGTTGAGGGCCCTCCCGCGCAGCTCGTCGCCCTCGCGGCGCCACGAGTCGTCGCGGATCGACTGGACGATGCGCTGGTAGAACCGTCCCCACTCCCACACCGGCTCGGCGAGGTGCACGTGGGTCCCGTCGTGCTCGACGAGGTAGAGCCCCCACGGCTGGGAGGGGTCGGCGGGGTCGGAGACGTCGCGCGCGCAGACGATCCGCACCTCGCTCTCGGCGAGCTCGCGCCGCCAATCGTAATCCTTCGAGGCGTACCACTTGAGGTAGACCGTCGAATGGGGGTCGACCGTCTGCGCGCCGATGGCGAAGGCGTTGATGCCCGCCACCGTCCCGAAGACCGGCGAGTCGGCGACGTACCCCACGCGGTGGTTGTCCGAAAGGCTCGCCGCCAGCACCCCCAGCAGGAACTTGACCTCGTAGGTCTTGGTGGCGAAGGTCCTGACCGCGCTGTGCGAGAGGCTCACCGAGCAGTTCATGACCTTGAGCCCGGGATGGGCGAGCGCGGCGCGCAGCGCCTGGCGCATCTGCGTGGGCACGTTGGTGACGACGAGGTCGTCGCCCCCCGCGACCGCCTCCTCGACGGCGCGGTCGAAGGCCTCGTCGGAGCGGCGGTCGTAGAAGGCGCGGGTCTCCACCGTCTCCCCGCAGAGCTCCTCGAGGTCGCGCCGGCCGCGCTCGTGGGCCGCCGCCCAGCCCGACGTCGCGGGGCCCCGCTCGTACACGAAGGCGATCCTCAGGGGCTTGGTGACGGGCAGCACCTTCTTGGCCAGGCCCTTGAGGTCCGGGATGAGCTTGGCGCGGGACGGGGCGCCGGGCGTCTCGAGATACGCGATCGGCTCGCGGCTGGCGGCCACGCGCAGCTCGCCCCAGATCCGCGAGAGCCGTTCGGAGATCTCCGTCGGAGAGCCGCAGACGGCGAGCTCGTAGCCGTAGAGCTTGAGGTAGGTCAGGAAGGCGTCCCCCGCGGCGATGCCGAGCGAGCCCCCGTCGCGCCGCCCGAACGCCTCGGCGAAGCTCCCGTAGGCGGAGCGCAGCGAGCGCACCGCGTCCTCGGGCCACGGCGTCTCGAGGTCGAATCCGGCGAACGCCGCCAGCCGCTCGTAGGACCCCTCCTCGCTGAACACGATGCCGTAGACGGGGCAGACGGCGAAGAACCGGAGGAACTCGCGGTACACGCGCATCTCCTTGGTGTCGGCCGGCATGGGGAGCACGCGCGTGACGTTCGCCACGATGGTCGGCATGCCCACGAACCGCGCCACCGAGACCCGCTTGTTGCCCTCCTGCACGTAGAAGCGCTGCAGGTACTCGTAGACGATGATGGGCTCGCGGATCCCTTCGTCGCGCTGGGAGTCCGCGAGCGCGCTCCACTTGGCGGCGAACTCCGACCCCTCCTCGAGCAGGGGCATGAACCCGCGCGAGAAGGAGTTCTGCCGGCCGCGGGTACGGGTCCCCGCGATGAGCCCCATGTCGATGTCCATGACGCCTAGCGGGACCTCGCCCTGGTACCCCCCGTCCTTCAGGATGTCGGAGAGCGCGACCGGGTACGGGTAGCGCCCGGCGGAGACATCTTCCTGAACCTGCTTGGCGCCGATCTTCCTCGCCTTGCGGTAGTCCTCGATCATGCACGCTCCCCTCCCCGCGATGGCCGGCGTCACCCGCCGCGCCGCACGCACCATTATCCACCGCCGAGGAGACGACGGCGCGCGGCGCGGGCCCGCGAGGGGTAAATCGGTGGCAGCGCATGCGCCTCGCATGGAGAAATGCGAGGCGCCCCGCGGGGCGCGGCTGCGGAAGGGCGCGCATGGGGCGGAACATGCGGCCCGGCGCGCCCCCACCGCGGCCGATGGCCGCGGGACGCCCTGCGCGGGAGGCGGACCCTACGCGGCGGGCACGCGGCGGGCGCGCGAGAGCA
>NZ_JAQECM010000045.1:0-17059 GCF_027669965.1 Candidatus Collinsella stercoripullorum
CGGCACCGGATCGGCGTCCGCGCCATCGGTCGGGGGCTGCGGCGAGGCCGCCGCCCCGTCCGGCTCCGTATCGGCGCCCGCGGGCGCGTCGGGGCCCGCCCCGACCTCCGCCGCGGCCCCGCCGTCCTGCGAGACGTCCTCCTCGGCCTGCGGCGCGGGTCCGTCTTTCTGTATCGTCTGCTCGGCAGCCTGCTCGTCGCGGATGCCGGGATCGTCGGTCTTCAGATCGTCGCTCATGCTGCGGCTCCTATTCCCATGCGCGCGGCCGCCCGCCTCGCGCGTGCATTCACCGCTCCATGATATACCCTCGCGCGGACGCGCCGCCGCCGGCTCGCCTCCTTCAGCCGTTCTGCATCAGGGCCGCGCCCGTGCCCGATGCGCCCGCCGCGACGTGCGGGGAGGGGGCGCCCGCGGCCCTGCTTCCCGCTTGACTTGGAGCGCGCTCCAGCATCTACCATGGACGTGCCGGCGCCCGATCGCCCGGGCGCATCCGGCGCACCATCCGCACAGAGGAACGGAGCCGCGTATGCTGTACAAGAAGTTCAAGGACCTGGAGCTCTCCGCGCTCGGCTTTGGCGCCATGCGCCTGCCGGTCGTGGACGGCGACGACACGAGGATCGATCAGGATGCCGTGAACGAGATGGTCGATTACGCCATGGAGCAGGGCATCAACTACTACGATACGGCATGGGGCTATCATGGCGGCAACTCCGAGCTCGCCATGGGCGCGGCGCTGGCGCGCCACCCGCGCGAGAGCTACTATCTCGCGACCAAGTTCCCCGGCTACGACCTGTCCAATATGGACAAGGTGGCCGAGATCTTCGAGCGCCAGCTCGAGAAGACCGGCGCGGGCTACTTCGACTTCTACCTCATCCACAACGTGTGCGAGATGAACATCGACGAGTACCTGAACCCCGCGCACGGCATCATGCCCTACCTGCTCGAGCAGAAGGCCGCCGGGCGCATCCGCCATCTGGGCTTCTCCGCCCACGGCGCGATCCCCGTCATGGAGCGCTTCCTGGACGCCTACGGCGAGCACATGGAGTTCTGCCAGATCCAGCTCAACTTCCTGGACTGGGAGTTCCAGGATGCGAAGGGCAAGGTCGAGCTGCTCAAGAAGCACGGTCTGCCCGTGTGGGTCATGGAGCCGGTGCGCGGCGGCAAGCTGGCGCAGATCGCCGAGGCGGATGTCGAGCACCTCAAGGCGCTCCGTCCCGACGAGTCGATCGTGGCTTGGGCGTTCCGCTTCATCCAGGGCGTCCCCGAGGTGTGCGTGACGCTGTCCGGCATGTCGAACATGGAGCAGCTGAAGGAGAACATCGCCACCTTCGGCGAGGACAAGCCGCTGGACGGCGAGGAGTCCGCCGCCCTCCAGGCGGTGGTCGACAAGATGCTCGGGCGCGGGACCGTGCCGTGCACCGCGTGCCACTACTGCACGAGCCATTGCCCGCAGGGCCTCGACATCCCCAAGCTGCTCGAGATGTACAACGAGGCGATCGTGACCGGCGGCAAGGGCGGGTTCATCCCCAGCATGTTCGTGGGCACGCTGCCCGAGGACAAGCGCCCCGACGCCTGCATCGGATGCGGCAGCTGCGCGGCCGTCTGCCCGCAGCAGATCGACATCCCCGGCACCCTGGCCGAATTCGCCGCCAAGCTCGCGGGGTAGACCGCGGCTCGGGCCGCGACTGAGGGCGCCCGTCGGCCGTTTCGGCCGACGGGCGCTTTGTTTTTCGCAGCTGAATCTCATCTCTCCGAGCAAGGTGGTACGTTTTGGGACGGAGTCATGTTTGCCCAGCGAGAGGGGCCTATGTGTTCTGGCGTACCGTCTTCTTATAATCGCGAACATCCGCTCTGCCGCCGACGGAATGGCGGACTGCGTGGCGACCCTGTTGAATGCGGCAGGTGAACGCTAACCGCCGAGGAATGCGCGCAATCATGATGCGAGAGCCCGTCCGCTTCTTCTTCTCAGCGGCCATATGAGATTCCTGCGGTCAATCGTGTACCATGGGATATGAAGATAGTTCTCGTTGAATGCTCATGACCCCACCGTCCGGGTCGTAAAGAGGAGAAGGATGCTGTTCCCCGATGTGAAAAGTCGGGGGGGGGGGCTTTCATAGACAGGCTCTTCCTTCGATAGCATATTTCAATACCACAGGCTTGTGCGGCGCGTGTCGCTTGAAGGCGGTCTCCTAAATGGACGCCGCCTTTATCGACAACCGCGCGCGCATCCTTAAAGATGACCTCGTGAAGACGGTTCACGACGGTGACTCCATATCGGTCGCCGCATCAGTCTTCTCTATGTATGCCTATCGCGAGCTACGTGAGCAGCTCGAAGGGCTCGATGAATTTCGATTCATCTTTACCGAGCCCACATTTGCCACGGAGCGTGCCGCGAAGGAGCAGCGCGAATTCTACATCCCGCGTCTTTCGCGCGAGCAAGGGTTGTACGGTACCGAGTTTGAAATCAAGCTGCGCAACGAGCTTACGCAAAAAGCTATAGCGGGTGAATGTGCTCGTTGGATACGAAAGAAGGCGACTTTCAAGTCGCCCAAATCCGGGGCGGCTTCGGTTGCGCCTGCGCTCACGGTATCGGGTCACAACGATGCTGTCACCTACATGCCGATGATGAACGGATTCACCGTAGGCCAGCTCGGCATGGGCGATCACCCTACGCTCACTGGTATCCAACGTAGCGATTCCCAATCATCGTGCATGTTCCTAGGTCTGTTCGATCAAGCATGGCGGAGCGATGAGCTTGAGGACGTGACCGCAGCCGTAACGGAAAACATCGAGCAGATGTATCGGGAGAATCCACCCGAGCTTATCTATTACGTGGCTCTCTATCGCATCTTTCACGAGTTTTTGGACGACGTGTCCACCGACAACCTGCCCAAGGAGGGGACCGGCTTTCGCGATAGCAAGATCTGGAACCTACTCTATGACTTCCAGCGCGATGCGGTGCTGGCGATTATCAACAAGCTGCAGACCTACAACGGCTGTATCTTGGCGGATAGTGTCGGTTTGGGAAAGACGTTTACGGCGCTCGCGGTCATCAAGTATTACGAATCCCTCAATCGCAATGTGCTGGTGCTTTGCCCGAAAAAGCTTTCGGACAACTGGACCACATACCGTAACAACCAGAAGAACAATCCCATTGCGGAGGACCGCCTGCGCTATGACGTGCTCTACCATACCGATCTTTCGCGCAGGCGCGGACGAAGCGCTACGGGCATCGATCTTGAGGCGTTCAACTGGGGCGGTTACGACCTCGTTGTCATCGACGAGTCCCATAACTTCCGCAACGGGGAGGATTCGGCTCGTGCGGCAAAGGACGATGGTTCCGGCGGCGTCGAGAATCGTTACCAGCGCCTGCTGAGCCGCGTTCTTCGCGGGGGAGTGCCCACAAAGGTGCTCATGCTCTCGGCTACACCGGTCAACAATCGATTCCGCGATTTGCGTAATCAATTCGCCCTTGCGTATCAGGGCGATTCCGATGGGTGGTCCGAGCGGCTGGTGCTGTCCAGCAACATAGAGGATGTGTTCCGTCGGGCGCAGGCATCCTTTTCCGCATGGAGCGACCTGCCGACTGAGGAGCGCACGACCGAGGCGCTTACCGAGTCGCTGGATTTCGATTTCTTCCGCGTGCTCGACCAGGTAACCGTTGCGCGTTCGCGCCGTCATATCCAGCGCTACTACGATGTGAACGCCATCGGGCCGTTTCCAGAGCGAAGGAAACCCATCTCGGTCTATCCCAAGCTCTCGACGTTGGAGCATGGGCCAACATACAGCGAGATCGCCGACTCTCTCAATCTGCTCACGCTGGCAGTCTACGTGCCCTCGCAGTACGTATTGCCGAGCGCTGCGTATAAATACGAGAGCGAAAACAGAAACCTCACCAACAGGGGCCGCGAGACAGGTGTGCGCCGACTTATGGCGGCAAACCTCCTCAAACGGTTGGAGAGCTCGGTTTCCTCGTTCCGCCTGACATTGGAACGCGTGCTTTCTGTCATGAATGCATGCCTGGACACCATCGAGGCGTTCAAGGAGACGGGAGCGTCGACATCGAGCGTAAACATCGCCGCTTATCAGGAGGGCTTTGATTACGATGCGGACGATAGCGAGGTCATGGACTTCTCGGTAGGAGGGAAGACCCGCTATGACCTGCGCGACCTCGATTGGAAGAGCTGGGAGCGCGATGTGCGCGATGACGCTCAGACTATCGAGGGCCTGCTTGCCATGATTGACGGTATCGACGCTGTGCACGATGCCAAGCTTCTCGCCCTCAAAGATCTCATTGCGAAGAAGGTGGCGAATCCCATCAATCTGGGGAATAGGAAAGTCATCATCTTCACGGCGTTCGCCGATACGGCGAACTATCTGTACGAGCAGATCTCCCCCTATGCTTCGGAGAGCTTGGGCCTCGGCGTTGCCGAGGTGACGGGTACGGGCGGTGGCAAGACCACCGTCAAGGGTGTGCGCGGCGACTTGGCGGAAATCCTCACCTGCTTCTCGCCGGTCTCCAAGGAGCGCGACAAAGTTTATCCGCGCTTGGCGGGCAAGGACATCGATATCCTCATCGCTACGGATTGCATCTCGGAAGGCCAGAACCTGCAGGATGCCGACTACCTCGTGAACTACGACATCCACTGGAATCCCGTGCGCATCGTCCAGAGATTCGGTCGTGTTGATCGAATCGGCTCAAAGAACAGCGTGATCCAGCTCGTCAACTTCTGGCCGGATGAGGATCTGGACCACTACATCAACCTCAAGGCGCGCGTGGAGAATCGCATGCACGCCGTGGTGATGAGCTCAACCGGCGATGACGACTACATCAACGAGGACGAACAAGGCGACCTTGCATACCGTCGCCAGCAACTCGAGCAGATGCAGCATGAGGTTGTCGACCTCGAGGACGTTTCGGGCGGTGTATCCATTACCGACCTCGGCCTCAATGAGTTCCGGATGGATCTGGTTGCCTACTACCAAGAGAACCCGGATATCGACCGCGTTCCCACGGGCATCGATGCTGTTGTGGCAGGTGATGAGCCCGGCGTGGTTTTCGTGCTGCGCAATGTGAGCCAGCAACTCGATGCGAAGACGCACAACCAGATTCACCCGTTCTACCTGGTGTACGTGGGTGATGACGGCGAGGTGCGGCATGGCTACCTCGATCCCAAGGACACGCTCGATGACATGCGTCGTTTGTGCAGGGGAAAGGGCGAGCCGGACGCTGCCCTTTGTCGCGCGTACAACAAAGCCACCAAGAATGGCCGCGATATGCGTGCGGCTTCGAACCTGCTGCGAAGTGCTATCGAATCCATCGTGGATAAGAAGGCCGAGGAGGACCTGAGGAGCTTCTTTACGGCGGGCACAACCAGCTTCTTGGAAAACGACGTGGCAGGGCTCGACGATTTCGAGCTCATCTGCTTCTTGGTGGTGAGGCCCCATGAATAGCCTCATGTTGGGCCTGCCGAGCACCGTGCTGGTGGGAAAGACGATGCCCAAGAAGCTCTTCTATGAATTCCTCGCAACAACCGCTGCTGTTAAAGACGAGTTCGTGCGGCTCATTATGCGCATCGATATGGTCGCCTCGATAAAAGAGGAGACGCTGCATATACCCGCTGGTGGCGAGGTTAATGAAATTGATGTCCTGGGGCTTTGCCTACGTGCGGGTGATGGGGAAGGCGTTGAAGTGCCCTATGCGGCCATCGACCTCATCGCGAAGGGTGTGCCCAATAAAGTGTTGTTTGCCTGTGAGGCGAACGGCACCATGAAGCTGCTCGTACGTCGCGACCGGCTGTACGAGACGACATGGTTGCCATGCGGCGTGGCATCGGTTGAGCTGCGGGGCACCACCTTGTCCGAGCTCTGGGATTCCTTGTGCTCGCAGGTGGTGTTCGGCAATAGCGAGCCTGGCGATTTTGCCGGGCGCGTTGAGCGCAAAAATCGCATCGAGGAACTTCAACGCGAGCTGGTATCAATTAATAAAAAACGTAAATCAGAGAAGCAGATTGCAAAACGCAATGCCCTGTTTGATCGCGCACGCGCGATCAAACAGGAGCTTGCCCGACTTGAAGCAGGTGTCTGATGGAGAAGCTTTCGCATGCAACCGAGAACATTCTGGACGAGAACGTCGAGAAGCTCGCCGAGCTCTTTCCCGAGGTGGTGACCGAGGTCCGTGAGCCCGATGGAACCCTGCGCCATGCCATCGATGTCGAAGCGTTGAAAGAGCGCGTGGGTGACGTCGCTGAGGGTCAGCGCGAGCGCTATCAGTTCACGTGGCCGGGCAAGCGCGACGCCAAGCGGGAAGCGTATCGCCCCATCGACAAATGTCTGCGCCCGTGTCCCGAGGAGAGCGCCAACTGGGATACGACGGAGAACCTCTACATCGAGGGCGACAACCTCGATGCTTTGAAGCTCCTGCGTAATACCTACGCCGGCAAGATCAAGATGATCTATATCGACCCGCCGTACAACACGGGGCATGACTTCATCTACGACGACGATTTTGCGCGCACCAAGGCTGATTATGACGCCGAGAGCGGCGACTACGACGAGGACGGCGGGTGTTTGGTATCCAACCCCGAGTCCAATGGCCGCTTCCATTCAGACTGGTGCAGCATGATGTACCCGCGTCTGCTGCTTGCAAGGGATCTGCTGAGCGAGGATGGGGCGATTTATGTAAACATTGACTTCAATGAGGTTCAGACGCTGCGACTAATGATGGATGAGATATTTGGGCGGAATAATTTCCAGCGAGAACTAATTTGGAGAATTGGATGGTTGTCGGGCTATAAAACTGTTACCCCAAACTATGTTAGAAATCATGACACTATCCTCTTCTACTCAAGGTCCGACTCCAAGCTTTACTTCAATAAGGAGTACCTGAGAAACGAGAATTTCAAGCCTCTGCTGCGAGATTCGGCCAATGTCAAATCTTTTTTATCTGAGCTTGGGCTATCCAAGGATGACCAGATCAAACTATTGAACTTTATCAATCATGATAATCGGCCAGATAGATATCCCCTTGAAGATACGTGGAACTGCAATGAATACGACGATTTGAACAGCATTGCTATCGTTTCATTCTCAGGAGAAAAGGTGTCAAAGATCCTGGGCGTTGATCAAGACTTTGTTGGGCAGAAGTCGTTGAGTCTTATTCGGAGGATGCTTGTTGCTTCATGCCCCAAGGAGGGCGTTGCTCTCGACTTTTTCTCCGGTTCTGCCACAACCGCTCATACCGTCATGAAACTTAACGCCGAGGACGGTGGCAACCGCAAGTTCATCATGGTGCAGCTGCCCGAAGTTTGTGGACCGGAGACAGAGGCTGCCAAGGCGGGCTACAAGAACATCTGCGAAATCGGCAAGGAGCGCATCCGTCGCGCGGGCAAGAAGATTGCCGACGAGGTGGAGCAGTCCAACCGGCAGCTCAAACTCGGCGAGGAACCCAAGAAGGTCCCGGACATCGGCTTCCGCGTGCTCAAGATCGACTCGTCCAACTTCGAGGACGTTTTGGCTGAGCCCGCGGCTTACACCCAGGAGTCACTCATGGGCCTTGCGGACAATCTCAAGGCCGGTCGCACGGCGGAGGATATCCTGTTCCAGGTGATGCCGCAGTTCCAGATTCCATTGTCCGCAAGCATCGAGCGCAAGAGCATCAACGGCTCCACGGTGTTCTCGGTTGACGACGGTCGCCTCGTAGCCTGCTTCGACCGTGACGTTTCAACGGACACCATCGCCGAGATGGCCAAGATGGAACCCGATTACGCCGTGATGCGCGACGCTTCCTTCGCGGGCGACGATGCCGTTTCCAACTTCGGCGAGCTCTTCAAAACGTATAGCCCCGCCACCATCACGAGAGTGGTGTAGATATGGGCGACCAGCTATCGGTAAAAGCGCAGCGTACCGGTCTTGAAGACGTTCTTCCACGCGTCGCAGATGCGTCCGTGGTTAAGCGCGATGAAGTTCGCGAGCTTTCTCAGCTCCTTATTGGGAAGATTGCTCCCGTTGCTGGCAAGGATGCAACCGCCGTCTTCGGTCAGCCAGAACTTCGTGGCATGCTCCGTTGGCCTGCGGACGGCGACGTGGATGTGGACCGGCTCGTCGGGCTCATTCATCCAAAAGAACAGAACGTAGCGCCCGAGTGTGAGAATCGTCGGCATCAGGCAGCTCTCCATCCGCCTTCGGGATCGCTTGCGAACTCAAAGATGAGGGGCGCATTGTCACGCAGGAACGACTCGAGGTTATCGAGGTCGCTCTCGGAGAACCCGTCGACATCGAGCCAGCGGTATGCGGGCATAAGGCAGCGCGCGCTGTCAAAGCCCCAATCGCGGGGACGCTCTATGAGGATCTCGACCGTGCGGTCATCGCGTATGTCGCTGTATGCGATGACTGTTTCGTCGGGGAATTGAGCATAGGAGCGGACCAAGGCTACCTCCATCGTTCGCTCGGAAACTATACGAATTGTACCCGCAAAGGTTGTGACCATGGAATTCAAGTTCAGTATCCAGGAGTATCAGACGCGCGCGGCGGATTCGGTGGCGCGCGTGTTCGACGGGCAGCCCAAGGTCGGGGGCCAGCAGTTCGTGCGCGATCTTGGCCGTATGCGGTTCGACGCAAAGACGGGTACGGAGGCCATCCAGTACGAGTCCTCGGACGGCTATCGCAACGCTCCGCTTGCGCTGGGTTCCGATACCCTGCTGCATAACATTCATAAGGTGCAGAACGGCAACCTCATCGAGCGTTCTGGCGTGCTTCATCACGCGCTAGGTGCCTGCGAGCTTGACGTGGAGATGGAGACGGGCACGGGCAAGACCTACGTCTACACCGAGACCATCTTCGAGCTCAATCGCCGCTACGGGTGGTCGAAGTTCATCATCGTGGTGCCGAGTGTCGCCATCCGTGAGGGCGTAGCAAAATCGCTTGCTGTGACGGAGCGGCACTTCGCGGAGCGCTACGGTAAGCGAATCTGGTGGTTCGTCTACAACAGCAGCCGCCTGAACGAGCTCGATAGCTTCGCCAACCGCAGCGACATCTCTGTCATGGTCATCAACATGCAGGCGTTCAACGCATTTGATGAGTCCAAAAACAAGGAGGGCCGCGGCGGCGATAAAACGGCGCGCATCATGTTCTCCGAACGCGATGACTTCGGCAGTCGGCGTCCCATCGACGTGCTCGCCGCCACCAACCCCATCCTCATCCTCGATGAGCCGCAGAAGATGGGCAAGAAGAACAGCGCCACGCGCAAGGCAATGCAGCAGTTCAGGCCCTTGTTCTCCCTCAACTACTCCGCCACGCACGCCGAGCACCACAACGAGGTGTATGCGCTTGATGCGCTCGACGCCTACAACATGCGTCTCGTGAAGCGCATCGAGGTGAAGGGTTTTGAGGTGCGGGGTATGCGCGGGACCGATGGATACCTTTGCCTGCAGGAGATTCGCGTGAGCAAGAATCATCCTCCGGTAGCGGTAATCGAGTTCACGCGCCGCATGGCGAGCGGGGGCATGAAGCGCGCCGTGAGGCAGTTCAACGAAGGCGATGACATCTTTGTCGCCTCGGGTGAGCTCGAGGCATACCGAAACGATTTCGTAATCGCGGAGATTGTTCCCGATCAGTGGGGCGCGTTGGGCCACGTACGCTTCCGCAACGGCGAGGAGATTCGCTGCGGTGAGGTGGTGGGTGACTCCACCGGTGACGACATGCGTCGCGTGCAGATTCGTGAAACGATCAAGAGCCATCTTCAAAAGGAGGAGGCTCTGTATGAGCGCGGTATCAAATGCCTCTCGCTCTTCTTCATTGACGAGGTGGCGAAATACCGCGTATACGATGATGACGGCAATGAGCTTACCGTGGGATACGGGAAGGTCTTCGAGGAAGAGTACGCGGCGGAGGTCCGTGAGCGCCTCAGCAATCCGCAGATTGGTGATGAGCTGCCCGGATCCTACTCGGCATATCTTTCGAGCTTTACCGCTGGCCAGGTGCACAAGGGATACTTCTCTATCGACAAGAAAGGGCGTGCGGTCGACAGCAAAACCAAGCGCGGCAGTGAGGATTCAGACGACGAGAGCGCGTACGACCTCATCCTGAAGAACAAGGAACGCCTTCTCTCCTTTGACGAGCCGACGCGCTTTATCTTTAGCCATTCGGCGCTGCGCGAGGGCTGGGACAATCCTAACGTGTTCCAAATCTGCACGCTCAAGGAGTCCGGTTCCGAGACAAGCAAGCGACAGGAAGTCGGGCGCGGCATGCGCTTGTGCGTGAATCGCGATGGCGACCGTCAGGACGTTTCCGCGCTGGGCGAGAACATGGTGCAGCGGGTGAATCTCCTCACGGTGATTGCGTCCGAAAGCTATACGTCGTACGTAAAGGGCCTTCAAGACGGCATGCGAGAGGAGCTGCGCAAGCGCCCTCAGGCGGTCACCGAGCAGTATCTGCTTCACTTCCGCATGTCAAACGAGCAGGGTGTCGATATTGAATTCGACGGCTCGCAGGCGAGCATCGCACATGGATTCCTCGAGACGTTCGGCTATGTGGATAAGGACGGTACCGTGACCGATCGCTATCGGGATGGTGGGATTCGCGATACGGATATCGCGGCATTGCCCGAGTCGTCCCGCACGGTTATCGAGCAGACGCTCCCGCTCATAGACGCGGCGCTGGCAAGCGTGTACGACCAGTCCGTGCTCGACGGCATGTTTGAGAACGGCCTCGAGACGAAAGTGACCTCGAATCCGCTGAACGAGAACTTCGGGAAGAAGGAGTTTCAGGAACTCTGGAACCGCATCAACTTCAAGCAGGCATATACCGTGCATTTTGATGATACGGAGCTGCGGCGCAAGGCGATCGATAACATCGATCGCAGCCTGACGGTGTCAAAGGTGAGCTATCGGATGATAGTCGGAGAGCAACGGGAGTCCGCACGTGAGGACGAGCTTGCCGATGGATCGCATTTCTCAGTGCATAGCAGAAAGACCATGGACCTTACGGCATCTGCTCCCGTCAATGTGAAGTACGATTTGGTGGGAGAGGTTGCTGCACGTGCCCACATTACCCGCAAGAGCGCAGCGGCGATTCTGTCTGGCATGAGTGCGTACAAGTTCCGGATGTTCCAGGACAATCCCGAAGAGTTCATCGTCAAGGTTGCTGCCGCCATCGTGGACGAGAAGGCCGCGATGGTGGTCGAGCACATCAGCTATAACCGGCTGAGCGAGCGGTACGATTCCGCCATCTTTACAGAGGAGATGCCCGAGAACCTCTCGCGCGCCTACCATGCCCGCAAAAACGTTCAGGATTACGTATTCCCCGATGGCATGGCGGAGCGGTCGGTGGAGCGTCGCTTTGCAGAAGACCTCGATGCAGCGGAAGAGGTGTGCGTGTACGCGAAGTTGCCGCGTGCCTTCCAGATTCCAACGCCGGTGGGAAACTATGCGCCAGACTGGGCGATTGCGTTCAAGCGCGGCACGGTCAAGCACGTATTCTTCGTTGCAGAGACGAAGGGATCCATGAAGAGCATGCAGCTACGCGGGGTGGAGCGGGCGAAAATCGCATGTGCCCGCAAGCTATTCAATAGTTTGGGCGATGCCGATGTGCGCTACGACGCCGTCGACAGCTTCGAGAGCCTGTTCGATCTTGTACGAGGATAACGTTTCGGGATGATCGGACTTGATTCTTAGTTCGGAAATGTGGAGGAGCGGACGATAGGGACTCATCCTGCGTATGTCACCATAGTAGAATGGCGCGTCGAACCAACTTCGCAGCGAGGAGACCTCATGGACCAGAAGCTCTTCACCTACGACATCGTCGCCGAGGACCCCGGCACCCATGCCCGCGCGGGCGTGCTGCACACCCCTCACGGCGACATCGAGACGCCCATCTTCATGCCGGTGGGCACGCGCGCCACGGTGAAGGGCGTCCCCTGGGAGACGGTCGCCGACCTGGGCGCGCAGATCGTGCTGTCCAACACCTACCACCTGGCCATGCGCCCCGGTGCGGACCTCATCGCCGAGCTGGGCGGCCTGCACGACTTCATGAACTGGCACGGCCCCATCCTCACCGACTCCGGCGGCTTCCAGGTCTTCTCCCACAACGACGCCGTGAAGCTCACCGACGAGGGCGTCCGCTTCATCGCCACCGACTACGACGGCAGCCATGTGTTCTGGACGCCCGAGGACAACATGGCCATCGCGCAGAAGCTGGGCTCCGATATCTGCATGCAGCTCGACCAGTGCATCGGCTATCCCGCGGAGCGCCGGGACGTGCAGCGCGCCATGGACCTCTCCAGCCGCTGGGCCGAGCGCTGCTATGCGGCGCATACCCGCCCCGATCAGGCGCTGTTCGGCATCGTGCAGGGCGGTATGCACCTCGACCTGCGCATCCGCTCGCTGCAGCGCCTGGAGGACATGGGCGAGTTCCCGGGGTACGGCATCGGCGGGTACTCGGTGGGCGAGGACCACGAGACCATGTTCGAGAGCCTGGCGCCGCTGGCATCCGAGTACATGCCGCGCGCCAAGCCCCGCTACCTCATGGGCGTGGGCAACCCCACGACGCTCGTGCGCGGCGTCGGCGTGGGCATCGACATGTTCGACTGCGTGCTGCCCACCCGTACCGGCCGCATGGGCACCGCGTTTTCCAGCCAGGGCCGCCTGAACTTCCGCAACGCCCGGTTCGCGCGCGACACCGGCCCCATCGACCCCGCCTGCACCTGCCCGGTGTGCACGGGCGGCTACACGCGGGCGCACATCCGGCACATGGTCACCACCAAGGAGATGCTCGGCGGCATCCTGCTGTCGATGCACAACATCTACTTCCTGCTCGATCTCATGCGCCGCGCGCGCCGGGCCATCATCGAGGGGCGCTACGCCGCGTTCGTGAGCGATTGGATGGACAGCCCCGCTGCGGCGGACTACTGATATCCGGAGGCGCGCGGGAGCCGGCGGGCGGGCGGCGCACCTGCCGGCCCGAAGCCCGGCCGGGTTCCGCGCGGGCTTCGGGCGGGGCCGGGGCGCGCGGGCGGACCCGCCCCTGACGCCGCGTCGCCCCTCCGCATCGGCGCCCCCATCGGCTCCCGCCTGTACTTTTCTTGCGCGGACGGGACTTTCCCGCACGCCGGCTATACTGGTACGGACCGCTTGCGGGCCGCCGCGCCCGCTTTGGACGAAATGGGGACGACGCATGGGTCGCTTGGGCTATATCTTCCGCTGCATCGCGCATATGGATTACGGCGCGCTGTTCGACACCGTCGGCCGCGTGCACGACAAGAGCGGCAAGAACCGCATCTGGCTGTTCTTCGACGTGGTCAAGTGCGGCTTCAAGTTCGGGGCCGGGTACAAGGACTACGACCTGCTCGAGTTCTACAACATGGATGACGCGCACCGCGCCACCTTCGTCACGCGCGGGGTCAACAACACGATCGTCCGCATGCTGAACGATCCCGCCTACTACCATATCGTCGACAACAAGAACGAGTTCTACGAGCAGTTCGACGAGTACCTCCACCGCGGGTGGCTGCATTTCTCCAACAGCTCGAAGGAGGACTTCGCGGCCTTCATGGAGGGTCGCGACGAGATCATCGCCAAGCCGAGCGACGCCTCCTGCGGCCAGGGTGTGGAGAAGCTCGCCCGCGCGGACTTCGATTCGCTCGACGCCCTGTACGACCACCTGGTCTCGAGCGGCGCCGACCTCATCGAGGACGTCGTCGTCCAGCATCCCGACATGGCGCGGCTGAACCCGGGCTCGGTCAACACCATCCGCGTGTACACGGTGCGCGTCGACGGCGTGCCGCATGTGATCTACGCCTGCGTGCGCATGGGCAACTCCGACCGTCCCGTCGACAACATCAACGCCGGCGGCATGTACTCCGCCATCGACCTCGAGACCGGCAAGATCTCCGGCCCCGCCTGCGACAAGAGCTACCACGTCTTCGAGCGCCACCCCCGCACCGGCACGCTGCTTCCGGGCTTCCAGATCCCGCTGTGGGACGAGGTCATGGGCCTGTGCCTGGAGGCCGCGGCCAAGATGCCCGGGATGGGGTACGTGGGCTGGGACGTCGCGGTGACGCAGGACGGCCCGCTGTTCATCGAGGCCAACAACCTGCCCGGGCACGACGCCTTCCCGCAGATGCCTTCGCAGGCCCCCGACCACATCGGCTTCAAGCCCGCGTTCCAGAAGTACCTCAAGAACCTCTAGGGCCGCACCACCCCCGTCTGAGACGACGGCCCCCTCGGGGTCGCCGGCACGCCCCGCCCTGCGCCGCCCCCCCGTCCCGTCCGGCGGGTCGATGCTCCGGCGCCCTTCTCCCGCCGTTCGCGGTCCGGTCGCATGAAACGATAATCGGTACTGATAAGATGGCTCTCGAGGAGGCCTCCCTGCGCGCATGCGCGGAGGTCCGGAAGCGATCGACCTCTGATGAGGGAGGAACCATGGCCAAGTACCGGTGCCCCATGTGCGGTTGGGTCTACGACGAGGAGGCGGAGGGGGCTCCGTTCGCCGAGTTCGGCGCATGCCCCCTGTGCGGCACGCCCGCGTCCGAGTTCTACCCGGTGGCCGACGACGGGGTGACGCCGATCGATGCGGGGTCCGCCGGGTCGGGGGGCGGTGGCGAGGGGGATGCTCCGCACGACGCCCCGCCGGCGCCGTCCGATGCCGACGACGGGGCGTCGGGCCTCTCGGTGCCCGCGTCGCTGCGCCGGGCGGACCCCTCCATCCGCCATATGGACACCATCCACCGCCTGGCGGAGCGCGGGCGCGTCCCCGACGGCGCCATGGCGACCGACCTGCCGCTGCCGAGCTGGGACGACGTCCTCGTGCTCGGCGCCCAGCTCGACCCGATGCCGCTCGCCGAGGACGCCGAGGTTGACATCTCGTGCACCATCGGCCCCGGCGCCGCGCGCCCGCTCGTGCTCGAGGGTCCCGCGTTCGTGTCCCATATGTCGTTCGGCGCCCTGTCGCGCGAGGCCAAGGTCGCGCTCGCCCGCGGCGCCGCGGCGGCGGGCACCGCGACCTGCTCGGGCGAAGGGGGCATCCTCCCCGAGGAGCTCGCCGCCGCGGGCCCGCGCTACATCTTCGAGTTCGCCCCGCTGCGCTACTCGGTGACCGACGCCAACCTCCGCGCCGCGGGCGCGGTCGAGATCAAGATCGGCCAGGGCACCAAGCCCGGGATGGGCGGCCATCTGCCCGGGAGCAAGGTCACGCCCGAGATCGCCCGCATACGAGGCCGCGAGCCGGGCGAGGATATCGTCTCCCCGTCGACCATTCCCGGCGTGGAGAGCGTCTCCGACCTCGCCGCCCTCGTCGACGAGCTGCGCGAGCGCAGCGAGGGCGCCCCGATCGGCATCAAGCTCGCCGCCGGGCACATCGAGCGCGATATCCGCGCGGCGACGGAGGCCGGGGCCGACTTCGTCACCCTGGACGGGAGGGGAGGGGCGACGGGCGCCTCCCCGGTCATGCTCCGCGACGCGGCGTCGGTCCCCACGCTCTACTCGCTCGCGCGTGCGCGCCGCTGCCTGGACAGGCTCGGCTCCCCGGCGAGCCTGGTCGTCACGGGAGGGCTGCGCGTCGCCTCCGACATCGTGAAGGCGCTCGCCCTGGGCGCCGACGCCGTGGCGCTCGCGACCGCCTCGCTCATGGCGCTCGGCTGCCAGCAGTACCGCATCTGCGGGACGGGGCTGTGCCCCATGGGGATCGCGACGCAGGACCCCGAGCTGCGCGCCCGGCTCGATGTGGACGCGGGCGCGGCCCGTGTCGCCAACTTCTACCGTGCGACCTTCGACGACCTGCGGATGTTCTGCCGGGTGATGGGGCACGGGAGCATCGGCGAGCTGGGCCCGGAGGACCTCGTCACCACCGATCCGGCCATCGCGGAACGCTGCGGGATCGCGCGGGCGTAGGCGCCGCGCGGCGCCCGGTAATCCGGTGGCGCACGGGGGAATACTGGATTGGAGAGCGCGGACGCGGGGGAGCCCGGCGTCCGCGGGAACCGAGCGAAAGGACCTCCCGATGTCCCGTCGACCCAGCCTTGACGACCCCGAGCGCCCCGGGGACGCGTCGTGCCCCCTAGATAGTCACTGTTCGGACAACAATCGGGATGCCGGCGCCGCGCGCCCCGCCGGTCCCGATCGTCGCCGGGCGGACGAGGAGCCGCCCGACGGGGTGTACCACCGCGGACCGGTCATCCTGCGCGGCTCCATGATCCCGCGCGAGACCACGACCGAGCGCCTTCTCTCGGCCGAGGACGCGACCGACTGGCTCCACATGGACCCGTGGCGCGTCATGCGCATCCAAGCCGAGTTCGTCGACGGGTTCGGCGCCCTCGCGGAGCTGGGGCCGGCGGTCTCCGTCTTCGGGTCCGCCCGCACCGAGCGCACGGACCCGATGTACGAGGCGGCGCGGAATGCGGGCAGGCTGCTCGCCGAGCACGACGTCGCCGTCATCACGGGAGGAGGCCCCGGCATCATGGAAGCCGCCAACCGCGGTGCGGCGGTGGCGGGCGGCCGCTCGGTGGGGCTCGGCATCGAGCTCCCCCATGAGCAGGGGATCAACCCGTGGGTCAACCTCGGCATGACCTTCCGGTACTTCTTCGTGCGCAAGACCATGTTCGTCAAGTACTCGTCCGCGGCCATCGTGTTCCCCGGCGGGTTCGGTACCTTGGACGAGCTGTTCGAGCTGCTCACGCTCGTGCAGACCCATAAGGTGAAGCGCATGCCGACGGCGCTCGTGGGCACGTCCTACTGGCGCGGGCTGTTCGACTGGATCTCGGGCACGGTGCTCGAGTCCGGCAACATCTCCCGCCTCGACCCCGCGCTCGTCCAGATCACCGATGACGTGGAGGAGGCCGTGGCCGTTGCCCTCTCCGGCGTCGAGGGGAGGAGGGGCTGAGGCCGCGACCGTTCCCGTCGCGCTCGGGGAGTTCGCCTTCGTCACCTCGCGCGCTGCGCCGGCGAAGGCGCTCCCGCGCTTCGCCAGGCTCCGCGCCCTGCGGGTTCGATTCCCCGGAGGGCTCTACAAAAAAGAGCACCTACCTGCGTAGATGCTCTTTCGAAGTCATTGGTGGAGACGAAGGGAA
>NZ_JAQECM010000045.1:17069-18916 GCF_027669965.1 Candidatus Collinsella stercoripullorum
CGCCCTGCGGGTTCGATTCCCCGGAGGGCTCTACAAAAAAGAGCACCTACCTGCGTAGATGCTCTTTCGAAGTCATTGGTGGAGACGAAGGGAATCGAACCCTCGGCCTCTGCCATGCGACGGCAGCGCTCTCCCAGCTGAGCTACGTCCCCAAGACGAGTGACTATGATAGCAGGCTCGCGCCCGGTGTCAACGGAAAAGTTGACGGAAAAAAGCCCGCCCCACACTTCACGATAATGAACCCACCTCTACAAGGTGGGTGCCCTCATCGCTCCCTCCAGCGTCCTTAACAGCGAAGGATACCTGTACTAGAAACGACTGTGTGGGCTCCCTAGAAAAATTCGACGGTTCACCCAGTTGCTCCGCGTGGGGCGGAACATCTTCATCATAGAGCACGCCGTCCGCAATACCAGTCTTGACTTATGCGGGCGGGTGATGGAAGATGAAGGCGCACACCTGTATTTTCTCAAATCAAGCGCTTAACCAGCGCTTTTTTCATGCGGAAGGAGGGCATGCGCATGCACGCCACCCGCATCGCGAACCCGTCCGACCCCGCCGCCCCCGGCAGCCCGGGAGCCCCCGCCGACCCCGCGGGAGGCCCCTCGCTTCTCGACCCCGCCGGGCTCGCGTCCTGTTCGCTGTGCCCGCGCCGATGCGGTGCGGACCGTGTGGCGGGGGAGCGGGGCGCCTGCGGGGCGGACGGCGCGCTCAAGATCGCCCGCGCGGCGCTCCACCTCTGGGAGGAGCCGCCCATCTCGGGCGAGACGGGATCGGGCACCGTCTTCTTCTCGGGCTGCCCGCTCAAGTGCGTCTACTGCCAGAACCACGAGATATCGACGGGCGGTTTCGGCATCGAGGTCCCGCCCGGGCGCCTCGTGGAGATCATGCTCGAGCTCGAGGCCCAGGGCGCGGCCAACATCAACCTCGTCACCGCGACCCATTTCGCGCACCTGCTCCCGGCTGCCGTCGCGGATGCCCGGCGCCGCGGGCTGACCGTCCCCATCGTCTACAACACGAGCGGCTACGAGCGCGTCGCCGCCGTCCGGGAGCTGGGCGATATCGTCGATGTCTGGCTCACCGATTTCAAGTACGCCGACGCCGCCCTCGGACGCCGCCTCTCGAACGTGCCCGACTACCCCTCCCGCGCGCGCCGCGCGCTCGCGCAGATGGCCGCCGAGGTCGACCGCCGCGGCGGGGTCGCCTTCGACGACGACGGCATGATGCGGCGCGGGATCATCGTGCGCCACCTCGTGCTGCCCGGGCACGCCGACGACTCGTGCCGCGTGCTCGACGTCATCTGGGAGACGGCGGGGGACGTGCCCGTCTCGGTGATGAACCAGTACACCCCCAACGCGGCGGTCCGCGCCGCAGGCGGCGACCTGGCGCGCGCCGTGACCGACGAGGAGTACGAGCGCGTGCTCGACCATGCGGACGCGCTCGGCTTCACCACGATGTACTGGCAGGAGGGCGGGGCGGTCGACGAGAGCTTCACGCCGGCCTTCGACACGGCCGGGGTGCTCTCCCCGGCTTCGGGCCCCATCGAGCGCCGCGGATAGGGCCCGCAGGCTGCAGGCGTGCCGAGGAGGCGGGGGCGGTCCCTCGCCCGTGTCGCACGGGGGAGGGCGGCTCGCGGGCGGAGGCGGCAGGGGGTTGCCGCTCGCGACGCCCCGGCCGCGGCAAACGGGGTATACTGCAACCCAACGAATCGACGGGCCGCGCGAGGGCGGCCCATGTCAGATCGGAGGCCCGACCCATGGCCGATAACGACACCGCGCCGCTGAGCGACGAGGAGCGCGCCGAGCTGGAGGCGCTGCGCGCCGAGAAGGCCGCCCGCGAGCAGGCCGAGC
>NZ_JAQECM010000046.1:0-18631 GCF_027669965.1 Candidatus Collinsella stercoripullorum
CGGCCGCCGCGCGCTCGACGCCGGGGGCCGGGCGCGGGTGCGCGGGCGCGCCCCGCACGTACCGGACCAGTCCGAAAGGCATCCCATGACCGACACCGCCCCGCTCCCCGCGTTCCTCGAGGAACAGATCTCGGCCGCCTATCCCGGCGAGGTCGCCGACCGCATCCTGGCGGGCCTCGACGCCGCGCGGGAGCGCCCCGTGACCCTGCGCGCCAACGCGCTCAAGACCGATGCGGACACGGTCGCCGGCGAACTCGAGCGGGCGGGCATCGGCTTTGCGCGCGCACCCTGGTACCCGGACGCCTTCGCGCTCGCCGACGGCGTCCGCGAGCGCGACGTCTGGGAGCTCGACATCTACCGGGACGGCCTCGTCTACCTGCAGAGCCTCTCCTCCATGCTGCCGCCGCTCGCCCTCGCCCCGCGCGCCGGGGCCGACATCCTGGACATGTGCGCCGCCCCCGGCGGCAAGACGAGCCAGATCGCGGCGCTGACCGGCGGGGCGGCGCACCTCACCGCCTGCGAGATGAGCGTCCCGCGCGCCGAGCGGCTCGAGCACAACCTCGCCAAGCTCGGCTGCCGCAACGTGCAGGTCATGCGCACCGACGCGCGCAGGCTCGACGAGTTCTTCTCCTTCGACCAGATCCTGCTCGACGCCCCCTGCACCGGCTCGGGCACCGTCCGCGCCGGCGACCCCCGCGCCGCCGAGCGCATCACCCCCAAGCTGCTCGAGCGCGTCACCCGATCCCAGCGTGCCCTGCTCGACCGCGCGCTGTCCGCCCTCAAGCCCGGCGGCTCGCTCGTGTACTCCACCTGCTCGGTGCTGCCCGCGGAGAACGAGGACCAGGTCGAGCGGGCGCTCAGGCGCCATCGCGACTGCGAGGTCAAGCCCATCGCCCTCGCGGGCGCCGACGAGGGCGAGCTCGGCCTGCCGCTTCTGCCCGGGCGGGTCGCCGGGGCGCTGACGGTCTGCCCGACCCGCGCCTTCGAGGGCTTCTTCATGGTGCGGATCGAGAAGGGGGCCGCGGCGCGGCGGCGGTCCTGACCCCGCGCGCGATGCGGGGCGCGGCGCGCCCCGGGATAGCGGAACGGGCCCTCCCTCCCCGATGCCGTGGGGAGGGAGGGCCCGTTCCCGAGGATCCCTGAACCGGGCGCCGTGCGTCACCGGGTGCGGCGGTCGCGCTCGGGCGCGCGGTGCCGGGCATGGGGCCCGCGCTCGCGCTCCGAGCGGCTCTTCACGGCGACGACGATGCAGTAGACCGCTGCGGCGAACGCGATAGCGGCGATGCAGATGCCCACCGGGACCACGATATCCATGACGCTCATGCGTCCGACCTCCCATCTGCGCTGCAGGCGTCCCCCTAGGGTACCAGAGGTCCCGCGCCCCTCGGGGCGCGCCCGCACGGGCACCGAGAAAGAACAGAGGCTCCCCCGGCGGACCGGACGGGGACGGCGGGGACGGGCGCTCCGGGGGCGCCGCTAGTCGACCCGCTCGTCCCCCATGAAGAACAGGGCGACGGTGCCCGGGCCGGTATGGGAGCCGATGACCGTGCCGATATCGCAGATCTCGACCTTCCCGGCGAGCGCCGGGATCTGCTCGCCGACCAGGCGGGCGACCTCCTGCGCGTCGGCCAGGCAGTTCGAGTGCGAGATCGCGCAGCGCCCCGTGTAGGCGGCGCCGTCGCGGACATGCTCCATCATGTTGCGGACGAGCTCGGTGATGGCCTTCCTCTTGGTGCGGATCTTCTCGCGCGGGATGAGGCGGCCCTGGCTGTCGACGTTCATGACCGGGCAGATCTTGAGGGCGGTCGCGATCAGGGCGCTCGTGGCGGAGACGCGTCCGCCGCGCTTCAGGCAGTCGAGGTCGGAGACGAAGAACCAGTGGTTGACCTCGAGCTTGTGCCCCTCCGCCCAAGCGGCCAGCTCATCGAAGCCCATCCCCTCGTCGCGCTTGTCGGCCAGGTACTCCATCAGCAGGCCGTACCCGGCGGAGGCGGCCAGCGAGTCGATGACGCGCACCGTGCGCTCGGGGTAGCGCGCGGCGAGCGTCTCGGCGGCGAGGCACGCCGAGTTGTAGGTGCCCGAGATGCCGCTCGAGAGGCAGACGTGCAGCACGTCCTTGCCCTCCTTGAGCCAGGGCTCCCAGAAGTCGACGTACTCTCCGGTCCCCACCTGCGAGGTCTTCGCCTGCGCCCCGGCCTTCAGGCTGCCGAAGAACTCGTCCGGGGTCGTCGAGGCGTACAGGTCGTCGGTGTAGGTCCGCCCGCCCATCTCGTAATGGAAGCAGACGTAGCCCACCTCGCGCCGCTCGAAGAACTCCCGCGGGAGGTCCGCGGTCGACTCGCAGGTGATGATGTAATCCGCCATGCGCACGCTCCTCTCCCCGAGACGCCCGCGGCGCTCCGGGACTCGTTACAGTGGTGCGTACAGTGTATCGCAGGCGCGGCGAAGGTCACCGCGTCGATCGGAAATGCGGCGTACGCCGGTCGGCAGGCCGCGGGGGCGGGAGCCTCTCAGCGCGCGGGGTCGTCCGACCGCCCCGCGGGAAGCGAGGAGAGGTCGACCTCCAGCCTGATCTCGGGCACGCGGGCGAGCTCGGCCAGCGTGACGCCGTCCACGTACTCGTCGATGGCGGCCTCGAGCCCGGCCCAGAAGCGGACGGTCGAGCAGAGGTCCGAGCGGCCGCACGCGCCCTCGAGCCCGTCGCAGGCGACCGGGGCGGTGTCCCCCTCCGCGGCGCGCAGGATGTCGCCGGCGCGCACCTCGTCCGCGGGGCGGGCGAGCATGTAGCCGCCCCCCTTGCCGCGCACGCTGCGCAGCAGCCCCGCGGCCATGAGCGGGCGCACGAGCTGCTCCAGGTACTTGAGGGAGATGCCCTCGCGCTCGGCGACCTCGCGCAGGGCGATCTTGCCCTCCTCGTCCCCGAAGGCGGCGATGTAGATCATCAGGCGCAGCGCGTAGCGCCCCTTGGAAGATATGAGCACGGGCATGCCTCCTTGCGATACACAGCGGACCGGGACGGGCCGTCCGGTGCGCGGGCCACGCCGCGGGGCGGCCGTCGCGTCGAACGGCCCTCCCCGGCGCGGGAGCCGCGGGCGCGGACCGGGGCGCCGGGAAGCAAGCCAAATCTTAGTGGATTGCTCGGGATTACGCGGTTTCTCCCTTGACTCGCGTCCGCTACATCTTATCCTTATCCCGAGAGAATTCCTAGGGTTTAACCCGATAGCTGCGAGGAAGGACATCCGATGTCAACAGATGCACTGCTCAACGTCGCGGACCTCACCGCCTCGGTCGACGAGAAGACCATCCTCCACCAGGTGAGCCTCTCGGTCGCCGCGGGCGAGACGCACGTGCTCATGGGTCCCAACGGCGCGGGCAAGTCGACCATGGGCCATGTCATCATGGGCGACCCCGCCTACACCGTGGACAGCGGCTCCATCGCCTTCGACGGCGCCGACATCACCGAGCTTACCTGCGACAAGCGCAGCCGCGCCGGCCTGTTCCTGTCGTTCCAGGCCCCCGTCGAGATCCCCGGCGTGCCGCTGTCGAGCTTCCTGCGCGCCACCATCGCCGGGCGCCCCGGCCTCGAGATGCGCGGCAAGGAGTTCCGCCGCCGCATGAAGGAGCTCTGCGCCGAGCTCGACATGGACCCCGCCTACCTCAACCGCGAGCTCGGCGTGGGCTTCTCGGGCGGCGAGAAGAAGAAGGTCGAGATGCTCCAGCTGCTGCTGCTCCAGCCCAAGCTCGCCATCCTCGACGAGACCGACTCCGGGCTCGACGTCGACGCGCTGTCCGTGGTCTCGCGCGGCATGGAGGCCTACCGCGCCAGCTGCGACGGCTCCCTCATCGTGATCACCCACAACACGCGCATCCTCGAGCACCTCGACGTCGACCGCGTCCACGTGATGGTGGGCGGCCGCATCGTCCGCGAGGACGACGCCTCGCTCATCCCCTGGATCGACGAGCACGGCTTCGAGAGCTTCGAGCGCGAGGCGGACGCAGGCTCCGCCGCCGGCGCGCGCTAGGGGGGACGCCATGGCGAAGCAGCGCACCGAGGTCGCGGACATCGACCGCAGCCTCTACGACTTCCGAGACTCCGAGGAGGGCTTCGAGCGCCTGGACGCCGGCCTCACGCCCGAGATCGTCACCGAGATCTCCGAGCGCAAGGACGAGCCGGCCTGGATGCTCGAGTTCCGCCTGAAGTCCCTCGAGATCTACAACTCCATGCCCAACCCCACCTGGGGGCCCTCCATCGCCGGGCTCGACATGGACCACATCGTCACCTACGTGAAGCCCAACACCGACCAGAAGGCCGACTGGGAATCCGTGCCCGACGACATCAAGAACACCTTCGAGCGCCTCGGCATCCCCGAGGCCGAGCGCTCCTACCTCGCCGGCGTGGGCGCCCAGTACGACAGCGAGCTCGTGTACCACAACATGCAGGACACGGCCTCCAAGATGGGCATCGTCTACTCCGGGATCGAGGAGGCCCTGCACGACGAGCGCTGGGAGCCCCTGATCCGCGAGAGGTTCATGACCCTCATCCCGCCCACCGACCATAAGTTCGCGGCGCTGCACGGCGCCGTGTGGAGCGGCGGCTCGTTCGTCTACGTGCCCGCCGGCGTGAAGCTCGACTTCCCCCTGCAGAGCTACTTCCGCCTGAACGCCGCGGGGGCCGGGCAGTTCGAGCACACGCTCATCATCGTCGAGGACGACGCCGACCTGCACTTCATCGAGGGCTGCTCGGCGCCCAAGTACAACGTGGCCAACCTCCACGCCGGCGCCGTGGAGCTGTTCGTGGGCAAGCGCGCGCACCTGCGCTACTCCACGATCGAGAACTGGTCCAAGAACATGTACAACCTGAACACCAAGCGCGCCCGCTGCGAGGAGGAGGGCGAGATCGAGTGGATCTCGGGCTCCTTCGGCAGCCACGTGGGCTACCTCTACCCCATGAGCGTGCTGGCCGGCCGCCGCGCCAAGTCCAGCTTCACCGGCATCACCTTCGCCGGCGCGGGGCAGAACCTCGACACGGGCTGCAAGATGGTCCTCGCCGCGCCCGAGACGACGGCCACCGTCGAGACCAAGGGCATCTCGAAGGGCGGCGGCATCCAGACCTTCCGCAGCTCCATCGTGGCCACGCCGGCCGCCGAGGGCTCGGCGGCGACGGTCAGCTGCCAGTCGCTCATGCTCGACGACGAGAGCCGCAGCGACACCATCCCGGCCATGGACATCCGCGCGAAGAACGTGGACATCGGCCACGAGGCCACCATCGGGCGCATCGGCGACGACAAGGTGTTCTACCTCATGAGCCGCGGCATCTCCGAGGAGGAGGCCCGCACCATGATCGTGAACGGCTTCGCCGAGCCCATCTCGAAGGAGCTGCCGCTCGAGTACGCCGTCGAGATGAACAATCTGATCAAGCTGGAGATGGAAGGGGCGATCGGCTGATGGAGGCCCTGAAGATACGCAACGCGAGCGCCATGCCGGCCCCCACGTGGAGCTGGCTGCGCATGAACGCAGCGACCCTGGAGGTCCCGGAGGGGCTCGAGCGCGTGCGCGCGGTGACGGTCGAGGCCGACTCCGACCTCACCGAGACCCATGCGAGCTTCGAGGGCGCGCTCGCCGCGCTCCAGGAGCGCCTGGACGCCGCGCGCGGGGACGAAGATGACGGCCGCGCCTGCGTGCGCGCCGCGACCGCCGAGGCCGAGTCCCTGGAAGACCTGGACACCCCGGCCCTGTCCGCCTACCAGCTGCGGGCGACCCGCGAGGAGGTCGCCGGCGACGTGGCGGCCGCCTTCGAGACCGGCATCGGCGTGGACGCCCGCTCCTACCTGAACTTCCTCGCCGGGGGCACCGTCGTGCTCGCCACCGAGCCCGGCGCCGACGAGGCCGCCTGCGTGCGCGTGACGGGCGAGGCCGGCGGCGCGGCGGCGGCGAGCGTCGACGTCGTGGCGGCCGAGGACTCGACGCTTTCCCTCACCGTGTCGCTCGACGGCGCGGGCGCCGCGGGCCTCGTCGGGTCCGAGCTCCGCGTCTTCGCCGGCGCGCGGTCGCATGTGGACGTGTGCGTCTACGTGACCGCCGAGGAGGGCTTCACGGTCCTCGACGACTCCGGGTACGTGCTGGACGAGGGCGCCCGCGTGAGCGTCCGCCACGTCGTCCTCGGCGGCGGGCGCACCGCGACCGGCCTCGCGGCCGACCTGCGCGGCGACACCGCCCGCATGGACGTCGCCACGAGCTACCTCGCGTCCGGCGAGGAGCAGCGCGACTTCACCTACACGATCCGCCACCGCGGCCGCAGGACCGTCTCGAACATGGACGCCAACGGCGTCCTCACGGGCACCGCGAAGAAGGTCCTGCGCGGCACCATCGACCTCGTCCACGGCTGCAAGGGGTCGGAGGGCTCGGAGCGCGAGACCGTGCTGCTCGCCAGCCAGGGCGTCGACAACAAGACCGTCCCGACCATCCTGTGCGACGAGGACGACGTCGCGGGCAACCACGGCGCGACCATCGGCCACGTCCGCCCCGAGCAGCTGTTCTACCTCGGCTGCCGCGGCCTCTCCCCCGAGGCCGCCGAGGCGCTGTTCGTGACCGCCAAGCTCGAGGACGCCGCCAACGGCGCCCCGGACGCCCAGGTCCGCGCGAACGTCGAGCGCCTGGCCGCCCGCGTCGACCCGCGCTTCGACGCCGACGACCGAGACGAGACCGAGGAGGAGCGCGCATGAGCGACACCCTGACGGCGCCCGCTGCGGCGGACATCGACCGAAACCCCTACAAGGCGGACTTCCCGCTGCTCGCGGGCAACCCGAACCTCGCCTTCCTCGACAGCGGCGCCACCGCCCAGCGCCCCGCCTGCGTGCTCGACGCGCAGCGCAGGTTCTACGAGACCATGAACGCGAACCCCCTGCGCGGCCTGTACTCGCTGTCCGTCGAGGCGACCGAGGCCATCGCGGCCGTCCGCGGGCAGATCGCGCGCCTGCTCGGCGCGGTCGACGAGCGCGGCCGCGCATGCGCGCGCGACATCGTGTTCACGCGCAACGCGAGCGAATCGCTGAACCTCGTGGCGAAGTCCTTCGCCCCGCTCGTGCTCGGACCGGGCGACGAGGTCGCGATCACCATCATGGAGCACCACTCCAACCTCATCCCCTGGCAGCAGGCGGCCGCGGCCGCCGGCGCGAAGCTCGTCTACCTCTACCCCGCCCCCGACGGGACCCTCCCGGCCGACGAGATCTCCGCCAAGATCGGCCCGCGCACCAAGATCGCCGCGGTGGGGCACGTCTCGAACGTGATGGGCGTCGAGAACCCCGTCGAGCAGATCGGCCGCGCGGTGCACGCGCACGGGGGCTACCTGGTGGTCGACGGCGCCCAGTCCGTGCCCCACATGGCGGTCGACGTCGCGGCGCTCGGCGCGGACTTCTACGCGTTCTCGGCGCACAAGGCCCTCGGGCCCATGGGCATCGGCGTGCTGTGGGGCCGCCACGAGCTGCTGGAGCGCATGCCGCCGATGCTCACCGGCGGCGAGATGATCGACTCGGTGACCGAGACCGGCGCCGTCTGGGCCCCGGTCCCCGAGAAGTTCGAGGCGGGCACCCAGGACGCGGCCGGCATCTACGCCACGGGCGCCGCCCTCACCTACCTCGTCGACCAGGTGGGGTACGAGGCCGTCGCCTCCCGCGAGCGGGCGCTCGTCCGCTACGCGATGGACGAGCTCGCGGGCCTCGGCTTCGTCGACCTGATCGGGCCCGCCGAAGCCGACCGCCATCACGGCGTGATCAGCTTCAACGTGCGCGGCGTCCACCCGCACGACGTGGCGAGCATCCTCGACATGGACGGCGTGTGCATCCGCGCGGGCCATCACTGCGCCCAGCCGCTGCTCGCCTGGCTCAAGGTCGAGAACCTCGCCTGCTGCCGCGCGAGCCTCGCCTTCTACAACGACCGCGCCGACATCGACGCGCTCGTCGCCGGCCTCAAAACCGTCTGGTCCACCTTCCACGCCTGATGGGAAAATAGGGACAGGCACTTTTTTCTCACGAAGGAGCGATCCCCATGGGCAACCTCTACACCTCGACAACCTTCATGGAGCACAACTCCCATCCCGACTACAAGTACGAGATGGACTCCCCCACCCACGAGCACGACGGCATCAACCCCAGCTGCGGCGACGAGCTCACCTTGCAGCTCCGCGTCGAGGACGGCGTGATCGAGGAGGCGAGCTTCACCGGGCACGGCTGCGCCATCTCCCAGGCCTCCGCCGACATCATGGCCGAGCTCATCACCGGTGAGACCGTCGACGAGGCGCGTCGCCTGTCCGCGCTGTTCCTGGCGATGATCCGCGGCGAGGAGCTCACCGAGGAGGACTTCGAGGATCTGGACGAGGCCGCCCAGCTGCGCGACATCTCGCATATGCCGGCGCGCGTGAAGTGCGCCGAGCTCGCCTGGCGGACCCTCGACGGCATCCTCGACGACAAGCGGTGACACGTAGGGCGTCCCCGCTGCCACCGCGACAGACGGGGCGTCCCCGCTGCCACCACCGCCATGACGCGCCGCGCGGCGGCCCGCTTCCGCTGCGGGTGCCGCGCGGCGCGCTTCGGTTCATTCTGTAGCATCGCCGTACCGCATGGCACCGAACCCCGTTTGCAGGTACACTGCTCAACAGGTATCTGATTCGAACGGGAGGCGGCATGGCGCGAGAGCACACGGGCGACACCGACGCCGCACGTCCCGGCGATAGCGCCGGCAAGCCCTCCGAGCAGCAGCGGCGCGGCGGCGCGCCCAAGCTGCACGTCGGCAGCGCGACCACGGTCCGCGACCGCGACGCCGACCGCTCCTCCATGAAGCAGGTCAGGATCACCTTCGTCTTCCTCGGCGTCGTCGCCCTCGTCTACGTGGCGTACCTCTTCTTCAGCGGGCAGATCGACGACTTCTTCCGCGCGCTCGTGGGCGTCGACCTCGGCTGGATCGTCTCGGGCATCGCCTGCTTCCTGTGCTACTACGTCTTCGGCGTCCTCGCCTACGCCGTGCTCGCCTCGACCGACCACGACTCCCCCGTCGGGTTCCGCGACCTCATGAGCGTCGAGGCCTCCGGCGTCTTCTTCATGCGCCTCACGCCCGGCGGGGCGGGCGTCATCCCCTCGCAGATCTACCGCCTTACGCGCGCCGGCCTCTCCCTGACCGACGCCTCGGCGCTGCAGTTCGTCCGCTTCACGCTCTACGAGGCGGGCGAGGGCATCTTCGCCGCACTCATGCTCCTCATCTGCGGCGGGTACTTCCTCGAGACCTTCGCCGACGTCACGATCCTCGGCCTCGACGTGACCTTCATCGGCATCTTCATGTTCGCCTACAAGTTCGTGCAGGTGGGCGGCGTACTGCTGCTCTGCCTGCTCCCCGGCCCCATCCAGAAGGTCGGGGGCGTCGCGCTCAGGGTCGGGCGCGCGCTGCACATCCTGAGCGCCGAGCGCCACGAGCGCTTCCAGACCATGCTCGACACGCAGGTGACCACGTTCTCGAGCGCCTTCCGGTCCGCGGCCCGGCATGGCCGCGTGCTCATCGCCGTCGAGATCATCACCCTGCTGCAGCTCGGATGCATGTACGCCCTCCCCTATTTCGTCCTGCGCTCCTTCGGCCTCGAGGCGAACCCGGTCGTATGCCTGGCGTCCGGGTCGATGGTCGAGCTGCTCGTGAACGCCATCCCCCTGCCCGGAGGCGCGGGCGGGGCCGAGGTCGGGTTCTCCTACCTGTTCGGCGGCATGTTCGGGTGGCACCTCTCCGCCGGCCTCGTGATCTGGCGCAGCGTCGAGTACCTGCTCCCGGTGCTCATCGCCGCGCCCTGCATGGGCATGCGCTCGACTTCGGGCGAGAGCATCTACCGGCGCTGGACACGGCGCTTCAGGAACATCGAGCGCGTCGCGCGCGGCCAGCGCGGTTCGCTCGAGCGCCCCGCCGGCATCGCCTACCGCCCCAAGCGGAAGCGACCAACCGACAAGCCGGGAAAATAGTGCCTGTCACTTTTTTCCCACTCACCGTGCAACCGGCATGTAGACCCAGATGAGGACCGCCGCCGTGATGCCGACCGCGAGCGGAATGAACCAGATCGGCCATCCCAGCAACGCGAACACACCGGCGAGCAACCCGAACCCGGCGAGCGCGGTCGCGGCGGCGATTGCCGTCTGGCGCTTCACCCACACCTTCGCCAGTCGGGGCACCTCGGGATTCGCTTGCACCAGCGCACGCGTCGCCGGCAGCTCCGCGACGGCACGCGCGGCCTCGCGCTGCTCGATCGATGCAGCGTTGCGCCGGTTGTACCGCTCGACGTCGAGCCTGCGGACCATGAGCTGCGCGTACAGGCATGACCACGCCGCGACGCCGCCCCAGGCGAACAGGGAGCAGAGCCCGCCGCTCACATGGCAGAGCGGGCCCGATTTGACCAAGCAGGCCCCGATGGCGATAGCGCCCGCAACCGCGGCGACGATACGCGCCCGGCGTGCGAGCGCCGTCGTCTGCTCGCGCTGCCCGTCCGTATAGAAGTCCTCCACGTACGGGAACCGACCCGTGAATCCCAGATACCGATTGGCGGCGAGTGCCGCAAGCGAAAGCGCCGCAACCAGCCCGACCACGAGCGCCGGCAGACCGAAGGGGCTGGTGCGCAGCAACGGGACCAGCGGCGCGAAGACCAACCCGGAGCCGCCGTCGTACGCGAACGTTCCCGCCGTTCCGAACAGCACCGCGATTCCGAGCAGGGCCGATGCGGCAGACGACGCGAGCATGAGCGCGATGCCGCGCATGCAGCTGTCGTAACCGCTGATGTCGGTCGGCTCGGCATCGACGGGGACGCGCCGGTCGGGATATGCCGCGCCGGTCGGAATGTCCCCGCGCACCAGCTCGTCAAGATCGCATCCGAAGACGTCGCACAGCCTCACGAGCTTGTCCATCTCCGGGTACGCGCGCGCGGCCTCCCATTTCGAGATCGCCTGCCTGCTTACCCCCATGAGCATCGCGAGCTGCTCCTGCGTCATGTTCCTCTCCGCCCGCAGTCGATAGAGGTTGTCCGAAAAGCTCATGGTACGCTCCTTTCCGATCGTCCTAACCTGCCCCCATCCTGGATGCGCCGCCGCGGTTGCGCCACCACCTTCCGGTTGCGATTCGGTTGCGCGAAGGAATTGCATGGCACGGGGGGCTGTTCGCACTTGGGAAAAAAGTGACAGGCACTATTTTCCCAAGTGCGAACAGCCCCCCGTGCCATGAAAAACCGCCCGGGCGGCGGCGTGCCGGCCCGGGCGGAGCGGTGTGACAGCGGAACCTGTCCTACGAGTCGCTAAGCGTTCAGCGCGGCGTTGACGGCGACGGCGCAGGCGACGGTGGCACCGACCATGGGGTTGTTGCCCATGCCGATGAGGCCCATCATGTCGACGTGCGCGGGCACCGAGGAGGAGCCGGCGAACTGGGCGTCGGAGTGCATGCGACCCATGGTGTCGGTCATGCCGTAGGAGGCGGGACCGGCGGCCATGTTGTCCGGATGCAGGGTACGGCCGGTGCCGCCACCGGAGGCCACGGAGAAGTACTTCTTGCCGGCCTCGATGCGCTCCTTCTTGTAGGTGCCCGCGACGGGGTGCTGGAAGCGCGTGGGGTTGGTGGAGTTACCGGTGATGGAGATGTCGACGTTCTCGTGCCACATGATGGCGACGCCCTCGCGGACATCGTCGGCACCGTAGCAGTTGACCTCGGCGCGCGGACCGTCGGAGTACGGGATGGTCTCCACGATCTTGAGCTCGCCGGTGTAGTAGTCGAACTGGGTCTTCACGTAGGTGAAGCCGTTGATGCGGGCGATGATCTGGGCGGCGTCCTTGCCGAGGCCGTTCAGGATGACGCGCAGCGGCTTCTTGCGGGCCTTGTTGGCGTTCATCGCGATGCCGATGGCGCCCTCGGCGGCAGCGAAGGACTCGTGGCCGGCCAGGAACGCGAAGCACTCGGTGTCGTCACCGAGCAGCATGGCGCCCAGGTTGCCGTGGCCCAGACCGACCTTGCGGTCCTCGGCGACGGAGCCCGGGACGGTGAAGGCCTGGATGCCCTCGCCGATCATGGAAGCGGCCTCGGACGCGGTCTTGGCGCCCTTCTTGATGGCGACTGCGCAGCCGAGCGTGTAGGCCCACTTGGCGTTCTCGAACGCGATGGACTGGACGTCCGCCACGATCTCACGCGGGTCGACGCCCTTGTCCTGGCAGATCTGCAGGGCCTCCTCGAGGGAGGAGATGCCGTTCTCGGCAAGGCACGCGTTGATCTTGTCGATGCGGCGCTCGTAACCTTCGAAGCTAAGAGCCATTGTTCTATTCCCTCCCTTTCTCTACTCGTGCACCGGGAACACGTTGTCCACGGTGTGGGTTTCCTCGTCGGTGCGCGGATCGATGTACTTGGCCGCGGCATCCCACTGACCGTAGCGGCCCATGGCGCCGGCGATGGCCTCCTCCGGCGTCTTGCCGTTCTTGAGGGCGTCGGTGAACTTGCCGAGGTTCAGGAACTCGAACGCGATGATCTCGTTGTTGTCGTTCAGGGCCATGCGGGTGACGTAGCCCTGGGAGAGCTCGAGGTAGCGGGCGCCCTTGGCCTTGGTGCCGAACATGGTGCCGACCTGGGAGCGCAAACCCTTGCCGAGGTCGTCGAGGGAGGCGCCCACGGGCAGACCGCCCTCGGAGAACGCGGTCTGGCTGCGGCCGTACACGATCTGCAGGAAGATCTCGCGCATGGCGACGTTGATGGCGTCGCAGACGAGGTCGGTGTTCAGGGCCTCGAGGATGGTCTTACCGGGGAGGATTTCGGAGGCCATGGCCGCGGAGTGGGTCATGCCGGAGCAGCCGAGGGTCTCGACGAGGCACTCCTCGATCACGCCGTCCTTGACGTTGAGGGTGAGCTTGCACGCACCCTGCTGCGGGGCGCACCAGCCCACACCGTGCGTGAGGCCGGAGATGTCGGAGATCTCCTTGGCCTGAACCCACTTGCCCTCCTCCGGGATGGGCGCGGGGCCGTGGTATGCACCCTTGGTGACAGGGCACATGTTCTCCACTTCTGCTGTGTACTGCATGCCTCTCCTCTCTTTCGTGTTCAACCCCGATGCCCCGCGGCGAGACGGTGGCATCGGGCACTGACATGCAGGGTCTATTTTAGCGCGAATCGCCAACGCGAAATCGGCGAACGGCCGTGAATTTGAACACCCCGGGAACATCGCGCGTTCGCGCGGCCTCGCGACCTCATCGGTTCGAATCCATGCGGGGGGACCGGTATGAAAAAAGCCCCTGTGCCGGGGCCTGTGTGCGAATGGTGGACCGTCAGGGATTCGCGTCCGCCTGCGGCGTCCGCCTGCTCCGGGCGGCTCGCGCCGCCCTCGAGCGCTCGCCGGCGAACGCTCACGCGTTCGCTCGGCCTCGCGACCTCATCGGTTCGAATCCATGCGGGGACGACCGGTATAAAAAAAGCCCCTGTGCCGGGGCCTGTGGGCGGATGGGGGACCGTCAGGGATTCGACCCCTGGACCTTGGGATTAAGAGTCCCCTGCTCTAGCCAGCTGAGCTAACGGTCCATTCAACGTGCGCAAGAGAGGATGGGGTGGGTAAAGGGACTCGAACCCTCGACCTACGGGACCACAACCCGTCGCTCTAGCCAACTGAGCTACACCCACCATGTGCCCTCTTGCAAAGCGCGTTGTATATTATGCACGGCGCACCCCTGCGGCGCAAGCACTTTTTTGAAAATCTTCGAGAAGGCCGGAGTGCGGCACCCGGGCGCATCGGAACGGGCTGAACGCCGGCCCTACCCGTCCCCCCTCCGGCGCGCACCCGCCCGCCCCCGGCGGGGCGCGGCATAGCGCAGCGCGGACCCGAACGCCGCCCCGCAGCAATCCAGCAGGACGTCCGCGACCTGGCCGGAGCGGCCGGCGACCGACAGCTGGATGGCCTCGTCGACGGAGGGGACCAGGACGAGCACGCCCGCGATGAGCACGATGCGCTCGACGCGCGCGGAGGCCCCGGGGTCGAGCGCCTGGGACACGAGTACGCCGAGCACGGCGTACTCGGTGAAATGGGCGGTCTTGCGGACGAGGAAGTTCGTCACCCACCCGCTCGGCAGGCTGAGCGCGTCCAGCAGCCCGCGGGCCGCGTCCACGACCGCCATGCTGATCGACGAGCTCCCCTCCCCCGGAACGAGGGAGTTGCCCCAAATCAGGGCGATCATGACGACCGCCGCGAGAAGCCACGGCAGCGAGACCGCCGCCCTACCGGTATCGGGTTCGCGATGCGTCAAGGCGACCAGCTCACGCCTGGGCGGACAGCCGCGGCAGCGCCATCGTGCCGCCCTGGATGACCCGCAGGTACTCGCGGCTCGTATGGCGCATGCTCTGCGAGGGCACCCGGTCGAACTCCTCCTCGAGGATCTCGTTCACGCGGGTGTGCATCCCCGTGGCGCTGGCGCCCTCCGCGACGGCCTCCATCCGGTCGGGGTCGACGGCGTCGGTGCTCCCCAGGTCCGCGGAGCCGAGGACCGGCGAGGACGGCGCGCCGTCCTCCGCCAGGATCGCGAGCGCCGCTGCCCACATGTCCTCATGGCCGGAGTAGTCGGCCATGGGAACCTCCATGACCGGCGCGGCGGGCTCGGGCTCGGCGGGATGCATGGCGGGGGCATCGGCCCCCTCCTGCGAGATGTAGCCCGCCGAGGACAGGAACGCGTCCACATCCTGGGGGGCGAAGGGGTCGAACTCGGCCGCGGGCGCCTGCTGGGGCGCCTGCACGGGGTACGCAGGGGCCTGCGCGGCGTACGCCGGCGCCTGCTGCTGCGGCCACGACACGGCGGGCGCCTGCCAGCCGCCCTGCTGCGCGGGGGCGGCCATCTGGACCCAGGTGTCCGCCGGGTTCGCCTGGCGGGGCGCCGCCTCGGGAGCGGCTGCCGCCCAAGCGCCGGTCCCGGCCGCGGCCTGGGACGCGAAGCCGGACGCCGCCCAGGCGCCGGTCCCTGCCGCGGTCTGAGCCGCCCAGGCGCCGGTCCCTGCCGCGGTCTGAGCCGCCCAAGCGCCGGTCCCGGCTGCGGTCTGAGCCGCCCACGCACCGGTCCCGGCCGCGGTCTGGGCCGCCCAGGCACCGGTCTGCGCACCCGGCTGGGACGCCGCCCAGGCACCCGCCCGGATCGCCGCCGGGTCCGCCGCGGGAGCCTGCGCGGCGGCACGGGTCCCGCGGGCCATTTCCTCGAGCGCGATCTCGTAGATGTCCTTGGAGCGCGCCGGGTCGCAGCTCACCGGCGAGTCCGCGCTCAGCAGCTCGTCGATGTCCGCCCAGGCCTCCTCCTCGGACAGGGCGTCCTGGGCGCGCGCGATCACCGGGACGCCCTTGGGCGCGGCCTGGCGGGCGCGGCGGTAGGCGGCGGCGCCGGCGTTGGCGGCGCGGACGGCCTCGTCGTAGTCGCGCTCGACGCGCTCCTCCCGTGCCTCCGCGATGCGCAGGCCGGCGGCGAACAGCCCGACGCCGGCGACCGTCCCCACGGCGAAGGGCACCGCGGACGCGCCGACGACGGCGTGCGCGCCGTCGAACGGTATGGTGGCGGCGAACGCGGCGGCGCCGAGCGCGACGCCCGCCCCCGCCGACAGGCCGGCCGTCAGTGCGCGATGCGTGCGCGTGGGTTTGTCCATAGCCGTCTCCTCCGGTTCCTCGAATCGACCGCATGCCGGGCACAGGGCCCGGGCATCCTGCCTGCGCTCGCGGGAAACGTCGATTATGAAGCCGGGAGTCCGTGAAATCGGTTCCGAGCAACGGATGTGGTTCGTTTCATCTGCGTTTTCCGTCGCGATCGTCTGGTGTCATTATGCGAGAACCACTGCCCGAATGCAAGGTCGCCGCCTTTCGGGCCGTATACCTCAACCGCTCGCGCAGTTCGGCGCGCGCTCGCCGGTTCCCCGCCGCACGAAGGCCGGCGCATGCGCATGGCGCACCCCCCTTTCGGGAACAAGGTCCGGTAAGCGTGCCGCATGCCATGTCGCAGGAAGGGAGCGTCCATGCCATCCATCGCCATCGTAACCGGAGCGTCCTCCGGCCTCGGACGGGAGCTCGTCCGCCGCATCGACAGCGGGGCGGCGGGCCCCGTCGACGAGATCTGGGTCGTCGCGCGCCGCGCGGAGCGCCTCGACGCCCTCGTGCGCACCTGCACCCTGACCGTGAGGCCCTTCTGCCTCGACCTGACCGACCCCGTGTCCTTCGACCTGCTCGAGTCCGCCCTCCGGGAGACCCCTGCGGCGCGCGTGGCGCTGCTCGTCAACAACGCGGGGGCCGGCTCGTTCGGGGACTTCGCCGGCATCGCGCGGGAGGAGACCTCCCGCATGCTCTCGCTGCTCGTTCGGGCGCCGGTCGAGCTCATCTACCGCACGCTCCCCTTCATGCGCCCCGGATCGCGCATCCTGAACGTCTCGAGCGTGGCGGCCTTCATCCCCCAGCCGCGCCTGGCCCTCTACTCTGCCGCGAAGCGCTTCGTGCTCGACCTGTCGCGCTCGCTCGATGCCGAGCTCGGGGGCGCCGGCATCCATGTCACCGCCCTGTGCCCCAAGTTCATGCGGACCGAGTTCCTGGACGACCCGGGTGACGGGCGCGCCGCCGCGCGCATGACCGCGATCGGGTTCGAACGGGTCGACCGCGTGGCGGACGCCGCCCTGCGCGCCGTCCGCGCCGGACGCGCGCTGTGCATCCCCTCGCCCGACATGAAGGCGCTCTACGCC
This sequence comes from Candidatus Collinsella stercoripullorum, assembly GCF_027669965.1. Classification (NCBI taxonomy): domain Bacteria; kingdom Bacillati; phylum Actinomycetota; class Coriobacteriia; order Coriobacteriales; family Coriobacteriaceae; genus Collinsella; species Candidatus Collinsella stercoripullorum. The sequence continues at coordinate 16,735 of NZ_JAQECM010000046.1, forward strand.
GTCTCGCACGTCGCCCCCTACCGGGCCGCGCTCGCCGCGGAGCGCCTGCTCGGCATCCTCTAGGGCCCGGCGGGCCGCCCGCCCGCGCGGCGCGGCCGCACCCGCGGGAAGCCGGCCGAGACGACGAGGGCGGCGCGCCCCTCGATCGGAAGCGCGCCGCCCGGATAGCCGATTCCCTCTGCGGACGCAGGCGGGACCGTGCGCCTAGAGCGCCTCGGGATGGTCGGCCGCCTTCTTGGCGGTCCTGATGAGGAACTCCTCGTTGGAGTTCGTGCCCTTGAGCCCCTTGATGAAGGAGGCCGCGGCGCGCTCGGTGTTGCTCATGTTGGCGAGGATGCGGCGGATGCCCCAGACGAAGGGGCGCATGTTCTCGTCCACCAGCAGGTCCTCGTTGCGCGTACCGGAGGCGACCGGGTCGATCGCCGGGAAGATGCGACGGTCCGCGAGGTCGCGGTCGAGCTTGAGCTCCATGTTGCCGGTGCCCTTGAACTCCTCGAAGATGACCTCGTCCATCTTGGAGCCCGTGTCGACGAGCGCCGAGGCGAGGATCGTGAGGGAGCCGCCGTTCTCGATGTTGCGCGCGGCGCCCAGGAAGCGCTTGGGCGGGTAGAGGGCAGCGGAGTCGACGCCGCCCGACAGGATGCGGCCGGACGCGGGCGCGGCGAGGTTGTAGGCGCGGGCGAGGCGGGTGATGGAGTCGAGGACCACCACCACGTCGCCGCCCATCTCCACGATGCGCTTGGCGCGCTCGATCACGAGCTCGGAGACGCGCGTGTGGTTGTCGGCGGGCATGTCGAAGGTCGAGGCCACCACGTCGCCCTTGATGGAGCGCTCCATGTCCGTGACCTCCTCGGGGCGCTCGTCCACCAGCAGGCAGATGAGGTGCACCTCGGGGTTGTTGATGGCGATGGACTGGCAGATGTGCTTGAGCACGGTGGTCTTGCCGGCCTTGGGAGGGCTGACGATGAGGCCGCGCTGACCCTTGCCGATGGGGCTCACGATGTCGATGGCGCGGCCCGTGATGGACTCGCGCCCGTGCTCCATCTTGAGCGGCTCGTTCGGGTAGATGGGCGTGAGCTCGGAGAACTTGGGCCGGTGCCGGATCTGCTCGGGGTCGAGGCCGTTCACCGTGTGGATCTTGGCGAGACCCGGGTACTTGTCGTTGGCGCGCGACGGCCTCAGCGTGCCCGAGATCAGGTCGCCGGAGCGAAGGCGCGCCGCGCGGATCAGGTTGGCGGGCACGAAGGCGTCGTCGCGGGTCGGCATGTAGCCGTGGGCGCGGATGTACCCGAAGCCCTCGTTGGCGATCTCCAGGATGCCCTCGATGTCGCGGAAGCCCTCGGCGCGCGCCGCCGCGGTGTAGATCTCCTCGACGAGCTCCGCCTTCTTCTTGCCCGTCACGTCGAGGTCGAGCTCGCGCGCCTTCTCGCGCAGCTCGGCGACCTTGCAGGCGGCGAGCTCCTCGCGGGTGAGGGTCGGCTCGTTGGGGACGTTGTAGCGGTTGCCGCGCTTGCCGTTGCGGTTGCGCTCCGCCCGGTCGGCCCGCTGCCGGCCGCCGTTGCGCTCCTGGTTGCGGGAGGCGCGGTCGTGGCGGCGGCGCCCCTCGCGCGAGCCGCCCTCGGCGGCCTCGGCGTGCTGGTCGGCGCCCTTGCCGCCGTCCTTGGCGTCCTTGGGCTCCTTGCCCTCCTTCGCGTCGCGACCGGGCTGGGGGGCCTTCTCGCGCGCCTCCGCACGGGAGGCCTTCGACGGCTTCGCGCCGTCCTCGGCCGCCTTGCCCGCATCGGCGGGGCGCTCCTCGGCGGGCGCGCCCTTCGCGCGGCGCCCGCGCCCGGGCCTCACGTCCTTCTCGGGTGCGGGGGCGGGCTGCGCGGAGGGCTCCTCCGCGGCCTGCTGCTGC
>NZ_JAQECM010000047.1:0-18532 GCF_027669965.1 Candidatus Collinsella stercoripullorum
GGGCGTAAACAACGTCTTGGCACTGAACAGCTAGTCGTCCCCGCCGCCGAAGATCTCCATGATGTCGCCGAACGCGGACATGGGGTTGCTCTTCTTCTTTTTCTTGTAGTCGCGGTACTCGCGCTCACGGCGGTCGTCGTAGCGCTTGTCGTCGTAGCGCCGGTCGTCGCGGCGGTCGTCCTCGTACGCCGCATACTCGCGCTGAGCGGTGCGCGCCCGGTCCACGATCTTGTCGAGCTCCCCGCGGTCCAGCCAGATACCGCGGCACTCCGGGCAGTAGTCGATCTCGACGCCGTTCTTCTCCGACATGAGCAGCGTCACGTCTTTGCATACCGGGCACTTCATCGTAACCATGACCTCGCTTTCGGTTGGGCCGCCTCCGCCGGTGCGGGGACGGGGCGCAGGCGGATGCGGAGAGACCCCGCGTCCCGCCCCCGCGCCGGCGGAGACCGAGTCCGGATATCTGCTCCCTTTTACCACCCCCCTGCGCCGCGCATACCCCCATCTCCGGTCAAATCGGCCAAATGCACCCACGCGGGCCATGAAAAACGGCCCGCGCCCCTGAAAGGCGCAGGCCGCACGCGAGATGGCACGGGGCAGCGCGGGAGACCGTCCTACCTGCCATGGTGAGGCGGGGCTGTCCCACCTGTCATGATGGCACGGGAAAACCGTCCCGCCTGTCATGCTAGGCGTCGATGGAGCGCATCGCCGCCGCCTCGATCAGCACCGTCACGCCGCCGACGACCAGGTAGGCGGCCATCAGGTACCCGAGCACCAGGCTCGACACCATCGGCATGAGCAGAAACACGATGCCGACGATCAGGTTGATGATGCCCGTCGCGGTCCCCATCCCGGTATGCGGGAGCTGGAAGTAGCGCATCCTGCGGGCGAAGGTCAGGCGCTCGATGCCGGTGACGATGAACAGGAAGCCCAGCAGGAACACCAGCGTCCCGGCGGTCAGGTAGGCCGGGAGCGCGAGCAGCATGATGCCGAGCAGCGCGTTGAGCACGCCCATCACCACCAGCGCCGGGCTGCGGAAGAACTCGGGCGTCCCCATGTACGAGGCGATCTGCATCACCGCGTAGACGATCAGCGCGATGCCGGCCGCCGTCTGGATGAACTCGTAGAGGCCGAGCGGGGCGAGGGCGGCGAACCCGCCGGCGAGGATCAGAAGCACGCCGAGCACGACCATCCATCCGCGCGCCCGCTTGACCCCGTCGTTCCAGCGGTCGATGAACTCGCGCTTGTAATCGAAGTTCGAGTTGAACATATCCATAGGTAACTCCTCAACATAGATGTGGCTCCCTGTCCGGTACCGGTCAGGGAGCCGTTGGTACTCCTCTTCTACCCGCATGCGCGCATCTATTCAGGGCGCGGGGAACCCGCTGAACCGCCACGGGTTCTCCATGCGGTGCGGCGGGCCATGCGAACGCGATCGCGCGCAGAGGTTCGCCGCATGCGGGCGCGGGCAGCATCCATGCAGAGGGGGCGCCGGGTACGCCGCACCCGGGGCGGCGCGCTCCGTGCCCGCGATCGCGCCACCCGAGTCCCCGGTTCGGCACACCGCGCCGACCGACCGGGCCGTCCACCGTGGGGGCCGTTCGCCGGGAACGCCCCCCCCCCGCGGCAACGATATACTTGAACGGTCTCTTCGCGCAGAAAGGACCCCTCCCGTGCAGCTTCCCTCACGCCGCCTCGATCCGCGCATGCTGCGTGTGTGGTATCTGGGCTCGCTCGCCCTCATCGCCGGCACCTCCGTCGTGACGGCGGGCCTGGCCCTCGTCAGCCACGTCATGAGATGGCCCGTGACGATCCCCGCCCTCATCCTGGGCGGCGCCCTGATCCTCATCGAGGTGGCCGACATGCTCGTGAGCCCGCGCGTGGAAATGGCCACCTGGCGCTACGACGTCACCCCCACCGATGTCGACCTGTACCACGGCGTGTTCGTCAAGAAGCGCATCATCGTCCCGCTCGTCCGCGTGCAGCATGTCGAGACCAAGCAGGGCCCGTTCCTGAAATCCCAGGGACTCGCCGCCGTCCGCGTCTCCACCGCCGGCGAGAGCTTCGAGATCCCCGGCCTCGCGGAGCGGGAGGCCGCCGAGCTCCGCGACCGCGTGGCGGAGCTTGCCCGCCTGGCCAAGGAGGACGTGTGACCATGGAGACGGGGACCGACCGGACCGACCCGCATACCCCCGAGCCGGCGGCGCCCTCCGGGCATCGCATGCCGGACCCCCTCGACCTCGAGGACCTCGAGCGCCTGGCGGACCCCTCCCGGTCCCTGTTCGAGCGGCAGCCGGAGCTCGAGGGCGTCCACCGGGCGAGCGCCCTGTCCGCGCTCGTCGACGCCGCGGGGAGCCTGGGCGCCGTCGCGGGCGTCGCGCTCGTGGCGGCCGTGCAGATGCTGGGCGGGTTCGAACCGGGCAACCTGCTCGACATCGGCCTTCTGGCGGGGTTCCTCCTGACGGTCGGGGCTGTCAGCGCCATCGTCGGATGGCGCACGCGGACCTGGGAGCTCACCGACGGCTCCATCGTCCTGCACGGCGGCGTGGTGAACCGGCGCGACCTGCAGGTCCCCTATGAGCACATCCATACCGTGAACATGTCCTCGACCCTCCTCGAACGGGTCTTCGGGCTGATGACGCTCGACCTCGATACCGGTGCCGCCGGAAGCGAGGGGGAGCTCACGCGCATCAAGGGGCTGAAGGCGGGCATGGCCCGCGCCCTGCGCGAGGAGCTCTTCCGCCGCAAGGCGCGGGCGCTCGAATCGCTTCGCGCCGATGCCCCGGGAACGGCGGCCGACGGACGCACGACCTGCGCCGTCGGGGAGGGAGCCGATGCGGCGGCACGCCCGAACGGCATCGGACCGGCGCGATGCCCGGATTCACCGATGGGAGCCGATGCGACGCCCAGCGCCCATCCGTCCCCCGCCTCCGCCGCACGGGATGCCGCATCCTCTTCGACGGGTTGCGACCCCTCGTACCCGCAACCGATCGCGCGCCATACGCTCAGCACCGGACAACTCATCCTCGCGTCCGCGACCGAGGCGCGCGTGGCCGCCCAGACCTTCGCGTTCGTCATCCTGCTCGTGCAGGGCGCCAACTTCCTACAGGAGTCCCGCCTCGTCAACCTCAACGACGCGGCGCATGACATCGCCGCGCTTCCCGCCGCGGTCCTCGTCGCCATCGCCGCCTCCCTACTGCTCGTATCCCTGATGGCGGGCGTCGTCATCTCATTCGTCACGAGCCTCGTCCGCTATGCGGGCTATCGGGCCGATCGCTATGAGGACCGCGTCGTGGTGGAGCGCGGCCTGTTGGGCAGGACCTCGCACACCGTCGCCATCGAGCGCATCCAGTCCATCGAGATCCGGCGCGGCCTGCTGCGCCAGGCGATCGGGTATGCCGAGGTCCGCGCCATCGTCGTCTCGGGAGCCGGCTCGGCCGGCGAGTCCTCCACGTCCGACGGCATCGTGCTGCATCCGTTCCTCCGAATCCGCGATGTGGAGGCCTTCCTGGGCGATATCGCACCGGCGTACGCCGGCATGCTCGAGGGCATCCGGACGAACGGCCTGCCACCGGTCGCCGCACGTCGCCTCGTCACGAGGACGCTGCTCAGACTCGTCCTGCTGCTGGCCTTCTTCTCGGCAGCGCATATCCTCGCCGACCTGCTCATCCCCGAACCGCTGGCGGACGGGTTCCTGCTCGCGGGCGTCGACGCGCTCCTCATCGCCCTCGCGGTCGTGCTCACGGTCCGTATGACCGTCAACGCGGTGCTCCGCTTCCGCGACAGCCGTATCGGACATGATGCGCGCCGCCTGGCGGTGGTCAAGGGCGGCATCCTCCGCGTCTCGACGTTCGTCCGCCGCCCCCATCTGCAGCATGCCGCAGTCTCATCGACACCCTTCCAGCGTCGCGCAGGGGTGGCGACGTTTCGGGCAAGGACGGCCGCCTCCGGCGACATCGCCCTCGCGGACATAACCGAGGCGGATGCGGACGAGCTACTCGACTGGTACCGATAACGCGCGAGGCGACGTCGCTGAGCGGCGGCTCCGAAGGTCCCGGGCCATGGGCCCCGAGACCCGCACCGGCGCGCTCGACCGTCGCCCGCACTCCGAAGGCCCTGCAACAGGGAGGGGGCGCCCCGAACGGGGCGCCCCCTCATCCGATCCGACGGCTACCAGGCCTGGGCCACGCCGTTGTCATCGAAGATGAACGACAAGCCCCAGATCGGCGTTTCGAGCCCCTTCGCGGGGTCGGGCACGATATAGCGGCTCGAATCGCGCTGGCAGGTGTCGCTGCCCTCGACGTTCCGGCGCCACCAGTTGCAGTAGCCCTCGCCCTTCCAGACCTCGAACTCCTTGCAATCCCGACAAGCCATGACAAGCTCCCTTCGATCGCGACCCGGGCCTAAGCCCGGGTCTGGCCTTGACGGATTGACGTGCAAGGCCGGGAACCGGTTGCCGGTTTTGCGCCGACGGATCTTGGTTTCAGTGTACGGCATCTCCTGCCGTCCGCCCGCCGCCCGTGCTTCGGTCTCGGTATGCGCCGCCCGGATTCGGCGACCGGCACGAAAAAGGGCCCCGGGCTTTCGCCCGGGACCCCTCAAGCGGATGAAGCTATGCAGCTATCCGACTTACGCCTCGTTGTAGACGGTCTTGAGCTTCAGCAGGTGCTGATAGCGATCCATGGCCGCCTGCTCGTTCTCGGCGAAGAGCTCGTTGACCTGCTCCTGCGGGAGGACGCGGGACAGCGAGGCATAGCGGGCCTCGTTCATCAGGAAGTCCTGATACCCCTCCTTCGGCTCCTTGGAGTCGAGGGAGAACTTCTTGCCGGCCTCGGCAGCCGGGTTGAAGCGGAAGAGGTTCCAGTAGCCGCACTCGACAGCCTTCTTCATCTCCATCTGGCAGTTCTGCATACCGCCCTTCTTGATGGAGTGCATCTCGCAGGGGCTGTAGCCGATGACGATCGACGGACCGTCGTAGGCCTCGGCCTCCTGGATGGCCTTGAGGGTCTGGGCGGGGTTGGCGCCCATGGCGACCTGAGCGACGTACACGTAGCCGTAGCTCATCGCGATCTCGGCAAGGCTCTTCTTCTTGATGCGCTTGCCCGCGGCGGCGAACTGAGCGACCTGGCCGATGTTGGAAGCCTTGGAAGCCTGACCGCCGGTGTTGGAGTAGACCTCGGTGTCGAAGACGAAGACGTTGACGTTGTGGCCGGAAGCCAGGACGTGGTCCAGGCCGCCGAAGCCGATGTCGTACGCCCAGCCGTCGCCGCCGAAGATCCAGAAGGACTTCTTGGTGAGGTAGGCCTTGTCAGCCAGGATCTCCTTGGCCTTGTCGCAGCCGCAGGCCTCGAGGGCCTCGATGTAGGCGGCAGCGGCGGTCTTGGAGGCCTCGGCGTCCGTGCGGGAGTCGAGCCAAGCCTGGCCGGCGGTCTTGACGGCCTCGGGGGTGCCGTCGGCCGCAATCAGGGCCTCGGTGTCCGAGACGAGCTTGTTCTGGACGGCCTCGTAACCGAGGGCCAGACCCAGACCGTGCTCGGCGTTGTCCTCGAACAGGGAGTTGTTCCACGCCGGGCCGTGACCGTCCTTGTTGGTGGTGTACGGGCAGCGGGCCGCGGGGTTGCCCCAGATGGAGGAGCAGCCGGTGGCGTTGGAGACGAACATGCGGTCACCGCAGACCTGGGTCACCAGACGCGCGTACGCGGTCTCGGCGCAACCGGCGCAGGAGCCGGAGAACTCGAGCAGCGGCTGCTTGAACTGGGAACCCTTGAGGTTGTTGGCCTGCAGGACGGGCTTCTCGGAGACCTCGGCGACGCAGTAGTCGAAGACCTGCTGCTCGGCAGCCTCCTGCTCCTGCGGGACCATGGTAAGGGCGCCCTTCGGGCAGACCTTGGCGCAGTTGGTGCAGCCCATGCAGTCGAGCGGGGAGATGGCCATGGTGAACTTGAGGCCGGTGTCCTTCGGCATCTTGATGTCGAGGGTGCGCAGGTTCTCAGACGCGTTGGCGATCTCCTCCTCGGTCAGGCCGAACGGACGGATGGTGGCGTGCGGGCAGACGTAGGCGCACTGGTTGCACTGGATGCACTTGGTCTCGTCCCAGTGCGGCACCATGACGGCGACGCCGCGCTTCTCGAACTGGGAAGCGCCGGTGAGGAACTGGCCGTCCTCGTGACCCACGAAGGCGGAGACGGGAAGCTCGTCGCCCTGCATGAGGGAGATGGGCTCCATGATCTCCTTGACCTGCTTGGCGATGGCGGAGCACTCCTCGGAGGAGAGCTCGACCTTCTCGTCGGCGGCGTCGGCCCAGTCGGCGGGCACCTCGAACTTGTGGAACGCGGTGGCGCCGGCGTCGATGGCCTTCCAGTTGGCCTCGACGATGGCCTGGCCCTTCTTGGCGTAGGACTTCTCGGCGGCGGCCTTCATGTACTCGATGGCGTCAGCCGCGGGCAGGACCTCGGCCAGGGCGAAGAAGGCGGACTGCAGCACCGTGTTGGTGCGCTTGCCCATGCCGACCTTCTCGGCCAGGTCGATGGCGTCGATCAGGTAGACGTTGATGTCGTTCTTCGCGATGAAGCGCTTGGCCTCGGCCGGCATGTGCGCGGAGAACTCCTCGTCGGACCACTGGCAGTTCACCAGGAAGGTGCCGCCGGGCTTGACGTCGCGGACCATCTTGAAGCCCTTGACGATGTAGGAGGGGTTGTGGCACGCGACGAAGTCGGCCTTGGAGATGTAGTACGGCGAGCGGATCGGGGAGTCACCGAAGCGCAGGTGCGAGATGGTGACGCCGCCGGTCTTCTTGGAGTCGTACTGGAAGTAGGCCTGGACGTACTTGTCGGTGTGGTCGCCGATGATCTTGATGGAGTTCTTGTTCGCGCCGACCGTGCCGTCGCCGCCCAGACCCCAGAACTTGCACTCGATGGTGCCGGGGGCGGCGGTGTTCGGGGTGTCAGCGGCCTCGGGCAGGCTGAGGTTGGTGACGTCGTCCACGATGCCGACGGTGAACTCGCGGCGCGGAGCGTCCTTCTTGAGCTCCTCGTAGATGGCGAAGGCGGAAGCCGGCGTGGTGTCCTTGGAACCCAGACCGTAGCGGCCGCCGACCACGGTGATGCCCGTCTTGCCGGCCTCGTAGAGGGCGGAGACGACATCCTGGTAGAGGGGCTCGCCGATGGAACCCGGCTCCTTGGTGCGGTCCATGACGGCGATCTTGGTGCAGGTCTCGGGGAGCACGTCGACGAAGTGCTTGATCGAGAACGGGCGGAACAGGCGGACCTTGACCAGGCCGACCTTCTCGCCGTGGGCGTTCAGGTAGTCGATGACCTCCTCGAGCGTGTCGCAGAAGGAGCCCATGCAGACCACGACGCGGTCGGCGTCGGCGGCGCCGTAGTAGTTGAACAGGCCGTAATCGGTGCCGAGCTTGGCGTTGATCTTGCCCATGTAGTCCTCGACGACCGCGGGCAGCGCGTCATACGCCTTGTTGCAGGCCTCGCGGTGCTGGAAGAAGACGTCGCCGTCCTCGTGCGAGCCGCGCGCGGAGGGGTGCTCGGGGTTGAGCGCGTGATCGCGGAAGGCCTGGACGGCGTCCATGTCGCACATCTCGGCGAGATCGGCGTAGTCCCAGGTGGCGACCTTCTGGATCTCATGGGAGGTGCGGAAGCCGTCGAAGAAGTTCAGGAACGGGACCTTGCCCTCGATGGCGGCGAGGTGCGCCACGGGAGCCAGATCCATGACCTCCTGGACGTTGCCCTCGGCGAGCATGGCGAAGCCGGTCTGGCGGCAGGCCATGACGTCGGAGTGATCGCCGAAGATGTTGAGCGCGTGGGAGGCGACGCAGCGGGCGGACACGTGGAAGACGCCCGGCAGGCCCTCGCCCGCGATCTTGTACATGTTCGGGATCATGAGCAGCAGGCCCTGGGACGCCGTGTAGGTCGTGGTCAGAGCACCGGCGCCGAGCGAGCCGTGGACCGTACCGGCGGCACCGGCCTCGGACTCCATCTCGACGACGTTGACGGGCGTACCGAAGATGTTCTTCTTGCCCTGCGCGGCCCACTGGTCGACATGGTCGGCCATCGGGCTGGACGGCGTGATCGGGTAGATACCCGCAACCTCGGTGAACGCATACGATACGTATGCGGCCGCCTCGTTGCCGTCCATAGACTTGAACTTACGCGCCATATACCCCTCTCCTCTCAGCTGGGTGTACACGCTCCGGGAGCCGGTGCCCCCGGGTATTACCGTGCATGGATGCCTCCGGCGATCTGGACGCATCGCAGGATCGCCGGCGGACGAGCCCGCGCGAACGGGCCTGCCGAAAATCCACATGCATGGTTATTGTACTCCCAACCAAGGGTTCGCAAGACGGAATCCGAGACGGATTTCGCCGCATCGAACTGTCACGCCGACCAGCGGTTCGGTTGCCTTCGGGCAACCCGGGACGGGTGCGCGCGGGGTCGAAAAAGAACAGCGGCGGCACACCGGATGCGCGCCGCCGCAAAGGGGGTTGGATTATACGCGTCGCCAACGACGGCGACGGATCGCGGAGCCGGTGCGCGACGGCACCCGGCGCGCGGGCCCGGGCGGTCCTCAGCGGCGCTCGCGGTCGCACTCCCGCGCCCGGCGCGCGGGGCGGCGCCAGGCGAGCCCTGCCCCCGCTCCGGCGCACAGCGCGCCCAAGCCCGCGAGGATGCTCACCGTGAGCGTGCCGGCGTCGCCGGTCCGCGGCAGGTCTCCCGCGGTCGCGCCGTCATCCGCCGCGCCGCCAGCCCCGTCGACGGGCTCGGCGGGCTCCAGCGGGGCCAGGGGCGTATCCTCATCGCCCGCATCCGGGTCGCCCGTATCCGGGTCCGCGTACGAGACCGTGCCCGTCAGCTCGTCCACCAGCTGCTCCCAGCTGTCGGCGGCGACGAGCGCGCGCAGGGCCTCCTCGCACGTCCCCCACTCGGCGACGAGGTCCATGTCGGCGAAGGCGGGGTACTCGTCCGTGAGCCCCGGCAGGTAGCTGTTCATGGCGACGGTGTAGACGCGGGCATCCTCGAGCGGCTCCCCGCCGACCTCGATCGAGCTGATGCGCTCGCCCGCCGGGCGGTCCCAGTCCACCAGCATGGTCGCCCCGCCGACCACGATGACCGAGCCCGAGTTCTCGGGCCAGCTGTACGCCATCGGGTCCTCGCCGTTCTCGATCGCCTCGATCTGCCGGGCGAGCACGTCGCGGCAGGCCTTCGAGATATCGAGCGAGTGCTCGAGCGTCGCGCGGACCTGCGCGCCGGTGAGCCCGTAGGTGGCGAGCGTGTTGCCGTAGGGCGAGATGGAGATGAGGTCGCCCACGGTCACATCGCCCGCCGAGACGCCGCCGCGGATGCCGCCGGCGTTCTCGAACGCGAGGTCGGCGCCGGTGAGCGCCAGGTAGGAACCCGTGACCAGGTGGCCGATCTCGGTGTCCTCGGTGCGCACGCGCTCCCATCCGCCCGGCTCGGTGCCCTGTGCGGAGCCGTAGGGGTAGTCCCCGGCGCTCGTCCCGACGACCTGGTCGAGGATGGTCGCGTTGTCGGCGACGATCCGCTCGGTGAGCGCAGCGACCTCCTCGTCCCGGGCGGTGAGCTGCGCGGTGGCGAGCTGCTCGTCGGTATGGGAGGAGACGGAGAGGGCCCCGTCGTCCGCCCGCTCGATCTGCAGGGTGAGCAGGCCGATGGAACCGAAGTAGTCCGCCGAGGGGCTCGAGGGGCACTCCACCACCGCGACCTCGCGACCGTCCGCGGCGGTGACGATCCCATCGATCGCCAGGTGCTCGTGACCGGCGATGACCGCGTCGACGCCGACGAGGTCGGCGACGAGCGCCTGCGGGTCCGCGTTGTGCGTCAGGCAGATGACGATGTCGGCGCCGGCGGAGCGCAGCGCGGCGGCGGTCTCGTTCGCGGCGGCGACCGGATCGGTGAACGAGAGCCCGGCCACGTTCTTTCCCGGCGTGGACGTGTAGAAGCCGGGGTCGATCACGCCGAGGACGCCCACCTGGACCTGCTCGCCGGTCGGCTCGCCGTCCTCGTCCTCGAGGTCGACGGTCTTCAGCAGGTACGGCTGGGCGAAGTAGGGCTCGCCCGTCTCGGCGTCCACCACGTTGGCCGCGAGCACGGAGAAGGAGCCGGACGCGTCCAGCTCGAGCAGGCGGTCCGCCCCGTAGCTCCAATCGTGGTTGCCCGGCGTCGTGGCGTCGAACCCGGCGGCGTTGAGCAGCTGCGCGATGCTGCCACCCTGCGACACCGTGGCGAACGAGGCGCCGTGGAAGGTGTCGCCGGCGTCCAGGGTGAGCGCGACGCCCTCCGCATCCGCCAGGCCCTTGACCGCCGCGAAGGCGTTCACGCCGTCGACCTCGTAGCGGCCGTGGATATCGTTCACATGCAGGATGTCGATCGAGCCGACCGGCTGCGCGTCCGCCGCGAGAGCGGTCTGGGGCAGACCGCAGAGCGCCGCGGCGGCGAAGGCGACCGCGAGGGCCGACCGCCGCGCGAGGCGCGCCGCCCCGTTCAAGATGCCATGCGTTCCCATGGGATTCCCTCCCCCAACGCCCCCGGGGCGACCCGGGCCCCGACGAGGCGTCTTCAAATCTTCAACACAATTGAACAAATGTACTGGAACGCGCTGTGACTTGCAAGCGGAAGGGGGATGCCCCGGGCGGCGGGCGCACCGCCGTTCGCGGACGGGGCGCATACGCACCGAATTGTTGCTCAACAAATCGGCGCGCCTCGGACGTATCAACGGGATAGGCACCCGTCGTCGTCCCTTGGAGGCGCCCATGGAAGGACCGGCGATCCCCCGCCGCATCGGAGGCGCGCGATGAGCGCCCCGCAGGCGTATCGGGGGTCCATCACCCGCGAGCAGTGGCTCGTCAACGAGACCCGCACCGTCGCCCGGCTCATGCTCGATGAGGGCATCGCGGACACCGCCGGGCTCGTCGACGCCGTCGTGTCCGCCAACCCCTTCCAATACCCGACCGAGCGCGAGCTCAAATCGATCACCCGGGCATGCGCGCGACGGCTGGCGGCGCTCTCCGACGACCCGCAGCTGCGCAGGCGCCTGGTCGAGCTCATCGCCCATGGGACGCCCGACCAGCTCGCCCAGACGAACCTCTACGCCATGATGCGCGACAACCGCATCGTATGGGACTTCATGACCTGCGTCGTGGCGCGCAAGCTCGAGGCGCTCGACCCCCTGCTGCGTAGGCGGGAGATCGCCGACTTCGTCGAGGGGCTGCGGGCCCAGGACGGCCGCGCGGCGCGCTGGAGCGACGCCACCGCCAACAAGGTCCGCCAGGTGCTCACCGCGTGCCTGGAGCGCTGCGGGATGTACGACCGCGCCACGGAGCGCATCGCTCCCCCGCTGCTCGACCTCGACCTCGAGGCCGCCATCCGGGCCAACGGCGACGCCGAGGTCCTGCCCGCCCTCGGCGTGGCGGAATAGGAGGCGCAGATGACCGCATCCGAATCCCCCTCGCTCGCCGACAGATTCGAGCTCATACGCTCCCGCTTCGGCGACCCCGACTTCCTTCGCTGCCGCGGCATCAGCAACGAGGTCCCCTTCTACGTGTTCCCCTACGACGCCGCCTGCGAGGACGAGGTGCGGGAGCGAACGGCGGAGCTCGTCGCCGCGTCGCGTGCGGGCTCGATCCCCGCGCGCATCGTGGACTTCGACCTGTGGGACATCTTCTGCGGCATCTGCGGCTACTACGACATCGTCGACGACCTCGAGCGCATGGAGCGCGAGCGGGGCTCCGAGGCGCTGCTCGCGCACATCCGCGAGCTCGCCATGCCGGAGGACTACGTCCGCGCCATGCGCGAGCGCTACGAGCGCGACTTCGGCGGCATGCAGGCGGGCCGCGACGTGCTGCTGGTCACCGGCGTGGGCAAGACTTATCCCTTCGTCCGCGCGCACGACATCCTGGAGAACGCCCAACCAGCCTTCGACGGCGTGCCGTTAGTGCTGTTCTACCCCGGCCTGTACGACCAGACCTCGCTGCGGCTGTTCAACTCCGTCGCCGACGGCAACTACTACCGGGCGTTCACCTTGCTCTGACCCAGCGGAGGGGTTGAGAGGGGTTGAAACGAGCCCGTCCCCATCCAACCCATCCCAAAAAGGTTGAAGCGAACCCGTCCCCAACCAACCCCCCCTAGAAAGGAGCCGGCCGTGCGCATCCACGATATGTTCGAACGCGACATCGACCGCGACATCAACGGCGTCATCAAGATCGACCAGGACGACGAGGCCGTCATCGAGCAGGAGCTGTCCGAGTACGTGGTCACGCGCGAGCTGCGCGGGCACTTCTCCACGTTCTTCGACGCCTACGAGCGCGCCATCGACGAGCCGACGGGCAAGATCGGCGTGTGGATCTCGGGCTTCTTCGGCTCCGGTAAGTCGCACTTCCTCAAGATGCTGTCCTACCTGCTGTCCGATCGCACGGTGGGCGGCAGGCGCGCGCTCGACTACATCGAGCCGCGCTTCGAGGACGAGATGATCGCCGCCAAGGCCCGGCGCGCGGCCGGCATCCCCACCGAGACCATCCTGTTCAACATCGGCAGCAAGAGCTCGGACCGCAACGACGCCTCGGCGGTCATCCGCACCTTCTACCGGGTGTTCTACGAGAACCAGGGCTTCTACGGCGCGAGCCCCAAGCTGGCGCGTCTGGAGGCGCTCATCGAGGCGGAGGGGCTCACGGACGCCTTCCGTCAGGCGTACGAGCAGGCGAGCGGCCACAGCTGGCTCGACTGGCGCAAGACCTACCAGTCCAAGTCCGCCCCGGTGATCGAGGCGCTCGCGGCGTGCGGCTTCCAGACCCGCGAGGAGGCGGAGCGCTGGTACGCGAGCGATGACCTCGACATCTCGGCCGACACCTTTACCGACGAGGTGCGCGACTACGCCGAGCGCCGCGCCGCCGAGCACGGCGGGCGGTTCCGCCTGCTGTTCATGGTGGACGAGGTGAGCCAGTACGTGGGCGAGGACACCGACCGCATGAACGACCTGCAGAACATCGTGGAGGGGCTCGGCACCAAGTGCGCCGGCCGCGTGTGGGTCGTCGTGACCGGCCAGGAGGCCATCGACGAGATCACCACCGTCGCGGGCAGCGACTTCTCGAAGATCCAGGGGCGCTTCAACACGCGCCTGTCGCTGTCGAGCTCCGACGCCAACGAGGTCATCAAGCGCCGTGTGCTGTCCAAGACGCCCGACGCCGCCCAGCTTCTGGAGCTGCGCTACGGTCAGGACGAGACCGTGCTGCGCAACCTCTTCACCTTCGGCGACGCCAAAGCCGACCTCATGGGCTACCGCGACGCGATCGACTTCGCGCAGACCTTCCCGTTCGTGAACTACCAGTTCACGCTGCTGCAGAACGTCATGAACGCCCTGCGCAACCAGGGGCATTCCGGCAAGCACCTGTCGAGCGGCGAGCGCTCCATGCTGTCGGGCTTCCAGGAGGCGGCGCAGGCCGTCGAGGAGCTGGACGAGCACGCCCTCGTGCCGTTCTGGCGCTTCTACGACGCCACGGAATCGTTCCTGGAGCACTATCACCGCCAGGTCATCAACCGCGCCGCGCGCCAGGCCGAGGCGGGGCAGGGGCTCGAGGGGTACGACGTCCGCGTCCTCAAGCTGCTGTTCCTCATCCGCTGGGTGGACCGCGACGTCGCCGCGTCGATCGACAACATCGTGACCCTCATGACCGACGACGTGCGCGAGAACCGCCTGGAGCTGCGCGAGCGGGTCCAGGCCTCGCTCGACCGCCTGATGAGGGAGAGCTGCATCACGCGCAACGGCGACCGCTACCAGTTCCTCACCGACGACGAGCAGGAGATCGCCAACCAGATCGCCCGCACGCACGTGGACAGCGAGACCGTCACCAAGAAGGCGGCCGACATCGTGTTCAAAGACATCTTCGACACGCCCAAGCTCACCGTGGGCGTCAACCAGTTCCCCGTGGAGGAGTACCTGGACCAGACGCCCGTGGGCTCGCCCGGCGGGCTGATCCTGCGCGTCATCGCCGGCATGGACGGCAGCGAGCCGCCCACCCACGAGGAACTCATCCTGCAATCGGGCCGCGGCGAGGCCATCGTGGTACTGTGCCCGGAGATCGACTACTACGGCCAGCTCATGGAGGCCGCGCGCATCGAGAAGTACGTCTCGACCGTGGTGACGGCCAACCTCGAGCCCAGCCAGCGCGACATCGTGCGCGGCAAGCAGCAGGAGAAGACGCGCCTGGAGAAGGAGGCGAGCGGCCTCATCGAGGAGGCGGTCCGCCGCGGCGAGCTGTACGTGCAGGGCAACGCCGTCACGCCGGCCAAGACCTCCTCGGCCAAGAAGCGCATCGAGGAGGCGCTGGCGCGCCTGGTCGACACGGTCTACCCCAAGCTCGCCTGCATCGACAGGAACTACACCGACGATGCGGGCATCCGGCGCATCCTCAACGGCACCGAGCAGGCCCTGCCCGGACAGCAGCCCAACGCCCGCGCCATCGAGGAGCTCGAGCGCAAGCTCAAGACGGAGGCGGCGCGCCACCGCACCGTGACCATGGGCGACATCCAGCGCCAGTACCAGGCGGCCCCCTATGGCTGGCGCGAGGCGGATATCGCCGCCGTGGCGGCCGAGCTGCTGGCGAGCCGGCGCGCCAAGCTCACCTACGCCGGCAAGGCCGTGGATCTGCAGGACGGCAAGTGCGTCAACTACCTGCGCATGCGCAGCATGGTCGACAAGGTGCAGATCGAGATGCGCCGCACCGCCAGCGACGCCGAGCGCGCGACGGCCCGCCGCACCGTCGAGGAGCTGTGCCGCGTCCACGACCTGCCGGTGGACGAGGAGGGCCTGGCGCGGCGCATCCGCGAGGCGCTCCAGGAGCGCCGCGACGGCCTGCAGCGCCTGCTCGACGTGGAGTACCGGCGCAACCGCGACTATCCGGGCTACAGCACGGTGGCCGACACGGTCACCCTGCTCGACGAGCTGCTGAAGGTGGACCCCGACCCCGCCGAGCTGCTCGGCGCCGTCGTGCGCCGCGAGGACGACCTGCTGGACGCGGCCGAGGACCTGGAGAGCGTCGACGACTTCTTCCCCGACCGGCAGCGGATCTTCGACAGCGCGACGGACCTGCTCAAGCAGGTCGGCGCCGACCGCGAGGACCTGGAGGCGGACGCCGAGGCGGCAGAAGCCCTCGCCGTGATCGAGGACGTCCTGGCCGACAGGAACATCCACCGCCGCATCCCCGAGCTGTCGCCCGCGATCCAGCAGGTCAAGGCGGTGCGCGACCGCATGCTCAAGGCGAAGCGCACCGACCTGCTCGAGCAGGTCGACGTGACGATCGACGAGCTGGCCGCCTACGCGCGGGAGCGCGACGTCAAGCTGTCGGAGATCGAGAAGACCCGCCTGCTGCGCCGCGACACCGCCAACAGCGCGGCGACCCTCACGGAGCTCGACGCGCTCAGGACCCGCCTGGAGAAGGACCAGCGCCGCCTGAGCGACGAGATCGACCGCGAATACGACCGCATCAACCGCCCGCGGCCCGCGACGCCGGGCGTGACGATCACGACCGACCACACGCCCCCCGCAGGCGCGTCGACGCAGGGCGCCGGCACCCGGACGCCGGCCTCGGGCACCGGAGCCGCGGCATCCGGAGCCGGCTCCGCATCCCGGCCCGCGCCCGTATCGGCACCCGACCCCAAGGTCGTCACCATCGAGCGCTCGCGCGTGTTCCGGCCGCGCCGCCTGCGCAGCGCCCAGGAGGTCGACGACTACCTGGAGGCGGCGCGCACGCAGCTGCTTGACGCCCTCGAGGGCAACGACTCGGTCAAGCTGAACTAAGGAACACCCGATGGACACCAAAGCGCTCGAGAAGTTCTGCCCGTGGGCGCGCGTCGAGCTCATCGACGCCGTCCGGAACCGCTGCATCGCCTTCGGGCTGGACGACGCCGGCCGCTCCGGCGCGCCGCGGGGCTCGCGCATCGTCAACGGCACGGTGCTCGCCGACGAGCAGCTCGCCCAGCGCGACAACCTGATCGCGCTCATCGACGAGCTGGGGTACGACGCGCTGTGCGAACGCGAGGCCTACACCTGGTTCAACCGCTTCGCCGGCATCCGCTACATGGAGCTCCACGGCTACCTCCCGAGCCGCGTGCGCATGCTCTCGGCGCTCGACGGCTCGTTCGACCCCGAGTGCCTGCGCGCCGTAGGCGAGCTCGACCTGCCGGGGCTCGACCGCGACCGCGCGCTCGACCTGGCGGCGGCGGGCGATGACGCCGAGCTGTTCCGCCTGATCCTCATCGCCCAGTGCGACCAGCTCGCCGACGCCCTGCCCGCGGTGTTCGACCATGTGGACGACACCGACGCCCTCATGCTGCCGAACGGGCTGTTGGACCGAAACGAGCACAACGTGCTGCACCGCTTGGTGGCCGACATCCCGGAGGAGACCTGGGACGACGTCGAGGTGCTGGGCTGGATGTACCAGTTCTACAACGCCGACCTCAAGGCCGAGTTCTTCAAGAGCAAGCGCAAGGCCGCGCCGGAAGACATCGCTCCGGCCACGCAGCTCTTCACGCCCGAATGGATCGTGCGCTACATGGTGGACAACTCGCTCGGCAGGCTCTGGATGCTGAATTTCCCCGAGAGCAGCCTGCGCGAGCGCGCGGGAGCCGAACGGCCCGCCGACCGGCTCATGGAGTACTACATCGAGCCCGACGGGGAGCACGAGGACTTCCTGCGCATATCCGGCCCCGAGGACATCACGTTCTGCGACCCGGCGTGCGGGTCGGGTCACATCCTCGTGTACGCGTTCAAGATGCTCGCGGCCATGTACGAGGAGCGCGGCTACCGCACGCGCGAGATCCCCGAGCTCATCTTGACCAGGAACCTCTCCGGCATGGAGATCGACGAGCGCGCCGCGCAGATCGCCCAGCTCGCGCTCGCCCTGTGCGCCCGCGAGCTCGACCGGCGCTTCTTCGGGCGCGGGATCGTGGCCGACGTGCGCGTGCTGTCGGATATCGCGCTCGATGCCGACGAGCTTCCCGAGGCGAGCGCGCTCGTGCACCACAGGCACGGCGACCTGCTCGATTCGCTTGCGCATCTGGGCGAGGTCGGCAGCCTGCTCTCGGTGGACGAGGGCGAACTGGGCTGCCTGCGCGACGACGCGGCGACGTTCGCGCACATGGCGGAGGAGACCGGCGACGTGTTCCTCGCCGCCACGGCGCGCAAGCTCGCCGCCGCACAGGCAGCCTGCGAAACGCTGTCCCGCCGGTTCGACGTGGTGGTCGCCAACCCGCCGTATATGGGGAGCAGCAGCTTCAACCCGTTCATGGGAAAATGGATGAAGAAGCGGTATCCGGACAGCTGCAAGGACCTGTGCACGGCGTTCATCGAACGCGGGTACACGCTTGCGCGCGAGGGCGGGTACGCCGCGATGGTCACCATGCAGTCGTGGATGTTCCTCGGCAGTTTCGAGAAGATGCGCAAGCGGGTCATCGATGAGAAAACGATCGTGGCGATGGCGCACCTGGGACCGCGCGCCTTCGACGCTATCGGCGGCGAGGTCGTCTCCGTGACCGCCGACGTGCTCTACAACGGCCGGGCGGCGATCAAGGGCGCCTACGTGCGCCTGGTCGACATCTCCGGCAGCGGCCCGAAGCGCGAGAAGCTGCTCGAAACCCTGACGAATCCCGCCTGCGGCTGGTTCTACCGAGCCGACGCCACGACCTTCCACGACATCCCCGGCAGCCCGATCGCATATTGGGCTGGAAAAGGATTCCTCTCTTATTGCGCCGCTGAAAAGCAAGTATCAGATATTGCCATCGTTCAAGAAGGACTCAAGACATCCGATAACGAGCGGTTTATTCGAGAATGGCACGAAGTTCAACTCTCCCAAATTAACCTTCATTCTGCAATAACAACACATCGCTGGGTGAAGCACACGAAAGGCGGCGGATTTAGACGCTGGTACGGTAATAAATCGAGCGTTTTGTTTTTTGAAAACTCCGGTCAAGCGCTCCGAGGGCTAAAATCAGCATCGCTAACGGGGGCAGCAAACTACGGAAAGCCATGCATTAGCTGGGGGAGAATCACATCTGATCTGACCAGCTTTAGATGCTACGAACCGGGTTTTATTCCAAATATGGCAGGTCTTGCTCTCTATCCGATTGATAGCAAGATAGCTCTGCAGCTCCTCGCCTTCCTCAATTCATCGATAGTGAGGCTCTTTCTTAGCGTAACAAACCCGACGCTTAATGTTCCGCCCGGCTGTGTACAAATCATTCCCATTGACGATCGTACCAACAGGAAAGAAATAACGGATCTGGCCACCTCTTGTGTAGAGCTATCAAAAGCCGACTGGGACTCCCGAGAAACCTCTTGGGATTTCAAGCGCAATCCATTGGTGTGATCGCTATGTCTAACAAATGGTCATTCAAAAGCCGCGTGAAGCTACACGGCCCTAACAATGGCAATTTACAAAAAATCGTCCAGTTCTATCTCTGGGAAACTCCTGCTCCGAACACATCGGTGAGTATTTGCCCCGCTGAGCACCACA
>NZ_JAQECM010000048.1:0-18390 GCF_027669965.1 Candidatus Collinsella stercoripullorum
GGGCGACCGCCAGCCGCGGGCCCCGCCCCCCCGAGCCGGCGCCCGCAGCGACCGCGCCGGTCGCCGGCCGCGAGCCCTGCGGCCCCGATACGCTAACCCCCCGCCCCGAGGCCGCCGCATCGCCTCGCACGCGGTATAATGTCCGAAGGATTTTCCCAGCTCACGGTAAAGGAACAACCATGATCAGCACCGCTCCCTTCGGCACCGCCCCCGACGGCTCCGCCGTCACCCGTTTCGAGATCTCCGGCGGCGGCATCGCCGTCCGCATCATGGATTTCGGCGCCACCATCGTGGGGATCGACGTCCCCGATGCGCACGGGGCGAGCGCCGACATCGTCCTCGGGTACCCGACGGTCGACGGCTACGCCGGCGCCAACCCCTCGTGCTACGGCGCCACCATCGGCCCGTCCGCCAACCGCATCGGAGGGGCGCGCCTCACCATCGACGGCACCGAGTGGCGCCTCGCGGCCAACGAGGGCGAGAACAACCTGCACACCGACCTCGACCACGGCCTGCATAAGCGCATGTGGACCGCCGAGGTCGACGAGGAGGCCAACGCCGTCCGCATGACCTGCGCGCTCGCCCACGGCGAGCTCGGCCTGCCCGGCGAGCGCACCTTCTCCGCCGAGTTCTCCGTCAGCCCCCAGGGCGTCTTCACCCTGCGCTACACCTGCGACTCCGATCGCCGCACCTTCGCCAACATGACCAACCACACCTACTTCAACCTGGCGGGGCACGGTGCGGGCAGCGTACGCGACCAGGTCGTGTCCGTCGCGGCGTCGCGCTTCGCGGTGCTCGACGACCACTCCGTCTCCACCGGCGAGCTGCGCGATGTCGCGGGCACCCCGCTCGATTTCCGCACCCCCAAGCCCCTGGGACGCGACATCGAGTCCGACTACGCCCAGATCCGCATCGCGAACGGCTTCGACCACTGCATGGTCGTCGACGGCTTCTGGCCCTGCGGGCACCTTCGCCCCGCGCTGCACGCGGAGGACCCCGCGAGCGGGCGCACCATGGACATCCGCATCACCGCCCCCGGCGCGCACCTCTACACCGGCAACTTCTGCGACGACGTCCACGCCAAGGACGATGCGACCTACACCGCCAACAGCGGCTTCGCCTTCGAGCCCGAGTACATCCCCAACACGCCGAACATCCCGAGCTTCCCGCAGTGCTTCTGCGGCCCGGACCATCCGTTCGAGAGCGTGATCGAGTACCGCTTCGGCACGATCTAGGAGCACGGACGGGCGAACGCGCTCGAGCACCGACCCCCTATCGGGGCGGGTCGAAACACCAGAAGGAAACAGCAGGAGGCCGGGAATGTCCCCGGCCTCCTGTCATATGCACCTATCGCCGTTCGGGCCGGCCCCTGGGCCGCCCCCCCCGACCACAGGCGGCGAAGCGAGCGCTACGCCTCGTACACGCACGAACCGCCCAGATAGGTGGCGGCGAGCGACATGTCGGGCTCGAGCACGACGAAGTCGGCGGCGCGGCCGGCGCGGATCGAGCCGCAGACGTCCGCGATCTCGTTGGCCTCGGCAGGCGCCTGCGTGGCCATGTAGACGGCCTGCGCCGGCGTGGCGATGCCCCAGTCCACGACGTTCTTGACGGCGTCCTTCATGTTGAGGATGGAGCCCGCCAGCGAGCCTCCGTCCTTCAGGCGCGCGGTGCCGTTGGCGACGACGACCGGCAGCTCGCCCAGGAAGTAGTCGCCGTCGGGCATGCCGCCGGCGCACATGCAGTCGGTGATGAGGCAGGTGTGGTCATGGCCCTTGGCGTTCATGACGATGGCCGCGGCGATAGGGTTCACATGGTGCCCGTCGCAGATCAGCTCGGAGTAGGACTTGTCGCCGGAGTACAGCGCGGCGCCCACCATGCCCGGCTCGCGATGGTGCAGGGGGCTCATGCCGTTGTAGGTGTGGACGAAGACCGTCGCGCCTGCATCGAGGCAGGCGAGCGCGTCGTGCACGCCGGCGTCGGAGTGGCCGAGCGCCACAACGACGCCCATCTCGCGCGCACCGGTGATGAACGCAGGGCTCTCGGGGTACTCCGCGGCGATGGCGATCTTCTTGATGAGGCCGCCCGCGGCCTCCTGCC
Organism: Candidatus Collinsella stercoripullorum; assembly: GCF_027669965.1. Taxonomy (NCBI): domain Bacteria; kingdom Bacillati; phylum Actinomycetota; class Coriobacteriia; order Coriobacteriales; family Coriobacteriaceae; genus Collinsella; species Candidatus Collinsella stercoripullorum. Next base: position 2,098 of record NZ_JAQECM010000048.1, read on the forward strand.
ACGCGCGCAGGGTGTCGATATCCGGCGCGGAGAGGTACGCGGGGTTCTGGGCGCCCTTGTGCTTCTCGGTGAAGAAGGGGCCCTCCAGGAAGATACCCTGGATGCGCGCCATCGGCTCCTCGCCCGGCTCGGCCGCGGCCTCGGCCACGCTCGCGCAGGCGTCCGAGAGCTGCTGGGTGGTGGCGGTGAGCGTCGTGGGGAGCCACGAGGTCACGCCGTTGCGCAGGATGCCGCGCGAGATGGTGCGGACGCTGTCCGCCTTGCAGTCCATGACGTCGCAGTTGTCGAAGCCGTGGATATGGGTGTCCACGAAACCGGGGGCGACCTGCTTGCCGGCGAGGTCGAGGATCTTGCAGTCCGGCTCGTCGGTCACATAGGCGCCGAAGACGCCGTCCTCGACCATGAGGTACCCGCCGTGCGCCACGCGGGTGGGAAGGAAGAAGGTATCGGCCTTGATCGCGTAGGTGCTCATCGAGCTCTCCTTTCTCTCATGAAAAAGCGCCCGCCCGCCGCAAGGTCGACGAGGCGGGCGCCGTACATCAGCTCGTCGAGCCGACCTACTCGCCGTAGGGGTGGATGGTCACGCCCTTGACGACGCGGTTCACCGTGCCGGTGGGGCTCGGCGTATCGGGCTTGTTGCCCACGCGCACGGAGTTCAGCAGCGACACGGTCTGGCCGACCATGACGAACGGCAGGGCGAGGTAGCCCTCGGGCAGCGCGTCATACCCCTCGAAGGTGAAAGAGGCGTGATCGAACCCGGTCTCGCCGGCCTGCTGCACGGCGATGGTCTTCATGGCGATGCCGTCGCCGTCGATCTCCTCGAGGATGTCGAGGTCGTACTGACGGGTGTACGCGTCGTTGTTGACGAAGACGAAGACGAGGGTCTTGTCGTCCACAAAGGACTTGGGCCCGTGGCGGTAGCCCATGCTGGTGTCCCACGAGGTCGCCACGAGGCCGCGCGCGAGCTCGAGGATCTTGAGCTGGGACTCCTGGGCCAGGCCGCCGAAGGCGCCGGAACCCAGATAGGTCAGGCGGTTGAAGCCGCAGTCGAGGAAATCGGCGATCTCCGCCTCGCGGGCCACGACCTCCTCGCCCATCTTGGCAGCGGTCTCGACCCACGCCGCCTTGTCCTCCTCGGAGGAGCGGTCGAACAGCAGCATCGTGATCAGCGACATGCAGGAGTAGCTGCCCGTCATCGCGAAGCCCTTGTCGTTGGCGCGCGGGATCAGGATGGTGTAGGCGCGCGGGTCGTCGGCGCTCTCGACGGCGAGCTTGCCCTCGGGCGCGCAGGTGATGTTCAGGAACTTGATGTTCTTCACGACCTTGCGGGCGACGTCGACGGCGGCGAGGCTCTCGGGGCTGTTGCCGGAGCGGGCGAAGGAGACGAGCAGGGTCGGGTCGTCCGGGCGCAGGAAGTCCAGCGGGGCCGAGACGATGTCGGTGGTGGCGACCGGCATGAAGTTGAACGCGTCGGTATCGGCGACGCGGCGGAGGTACGGGGCGACGGTGTCGCCGACGTAATCGGAGGTGCCGGCGCCCGCGAAGACGACGGTCACGCGGCCGGCATCCGTGAGGTCGGCCAGGAAGGCCTCGACCGCGTCCTTGTTCTCGCGGTAGATGTTGTAGGCGTCGCGCCACAGCTCGGGCTGCTGCTTGATCTCAGCCGTCGTGATGTCGGCGCCGAGGGCCTTGAGCTCCTCGATATCCTTCTCGAACATTCAAAAACTCCTTTGCATACAGACCGGGATCCATCCTTCCCGGTACCTGATACCCACAGGGGCGCGCCCTGACGGGCGGCCTTGAAGTGCCTGGGCGGGAGCGGGGTCGCGGGCCGGGCGGCCCCATGCCCCGGTCCCGTTCCCGCACAGGCGCTCGCGACGGGTCATTCGTTCCGATAGTGGAAGATCTTGTACTTGAACTGGTCGGCGCGGGCGACGGACAGGGTGTACTCGATGATCTCGTTGCGCATGTCGTAGGTGGTGCGCACGAGCTCCAAGACCGGCGCGCCCTCGCCGATGTCGAGCAGGTGCGCGTCGGCGGGTCGGGCGATGCTCGCGAAGAACTCCTCCTCCGCCACGCGGATCGTCTCGTGGAAGTCCCGCTCGATCACGTCGTACAGCGCGCTGTGCTCCAGCATGGGCCGCTTGAGCGACATGAACTTGCGCATAGGCAGGTAGGTCCGCTCGACCATCATGGGCATGTCGTCGGCGCTGCGCAGGCGCTTGAGCTTGTAGAGCTTGTCCCCGATATGGACGCGCAGGCTCTCCGCCAGGTTCTTGTCCGCCTCGATCTCGCAGAACTCGAGGATCGTCGTGGACGGCACGCGTCCCATCTCGCGCATCTGGACGGTGAAGCTATAGGTCTGGGAGAGGTTCGTCGCCTGGACGGACCGGTCCGCGACGAAGGTGCCGCGTCCGTGCTGGCGCACGACCAGGCCGAGGCGTTCCAGCTCCTGCAAGGCGAGGCGTACGGTGGTGCGCGAGATCCCGTAGTGCTTGGACAGCTCGCGCTCGGAGGGCATCAGGTCACCGGGGCGGTATTCGTGCTCGATCTTCTCGGTCAGGATATCGACGAGCTGATCGTAGAGGGGCTGCTTGCGAGCCGCGATGGCCATATGCGCCTCCTTTCCTCGACGGTGCCGATGCCGGGTGCCCCGAGGCAGGGGTCCGACCGGATGGAAGAACGGCCGCGTCCCTCAACGCGTGCGGGTCGCGGCCGTTCAAGAAGCTCTGGTGCGGGTGCGGGATGCGCCGATGCGCACCCCGCACGAGATGTCAGGTCCTTACCAGATGGAGGGCCAGATGCCGCAGCCGGAACCCAGGATGCCGATGACGAGCAGCAGGACGATGCCCTTGATCGGCGTGAAGTTCTTCTTGGCGAACAGGAAGTACAGCAGAAGAACGAGCGCCAGCGGGACGAGCTTCGGCAGGACGGAGTCGAGCGTGGAGGCCACGGAGTAGGAAACCGGGGTCTCGGTAACCTCGCCGTAGGTGACCTGGCTCATGCCGTTGCCGAGATCGACGATACCGGTCTCGACCGCGTTGCCGTCAGCGTCGGAGGCGGTCAGGGCCGCGCCCTCGGTGTCGGTCATCGCGATGGTGCCCGCCTCAGCGGTGTCGGTGTCGACGGCGAGGTCGGCGAAGTTCTCCGCCTCCTCGTTGGACACGACGACGGTGTGGGCCACGAGACCGCGGGTGGTGCCGTTGGGGATCGTGAGGTTGATCTGGGTGGCACCCATGGTGACGGTCAGGCAACCGACGACGAAGACGCCGAGGATGGAGGCCGCACGGGTGAAGGCCTGCATGTTGGCGGTCAGCGCGTCGATGGCGCCGGTGCCGACACGGTAGGACCAGTTCATGAGGCCGAAGCGGCACGCAGCCTGGGCCAGGTTGAAGATCACCAGGAAGATGATCGGGGCCGCGATGTTACCGGCGATGGCCATGTTGGAGGTGATGCCGGCCGTGATGGGCACGAGCGTCAGCCAGAACAGGGCGTCACCGATGCCGCCCAGCGGCGAGGCCGCGGAGATGCGGACGGCGCGGATGGTCTGGGTATCGACCTTGTTCTGCTCGAGGGACAGAACGATACCCATAACGAAGGTCACCAGGAACGGGTGGGTGTTGATGAAGTCCAGGTTGTGGTACATCGACGCCGCGAGGTCGTTCTTGTTGGTGTGCACCTTCTCCAGGCCGGGGATCATGGCGAACAGCCAGCCGCCGGACTGCATGGTCTCGTAGTTGAACGAGGACTGGAGCCAGTAGGAGCGCAGGGCCATACGGTTCAGAGTCTTCTGGTCGACCTGCGGAGCAGGGGTCAGATCCTCATAGCGCTCGGGGACAACGAACTCATTAGATGCCATCGGTGAAGTCACCTCCGTCAGCGACAGCGCCCTTCAGCTCGGTCTGCTGCTGGAAGTCCCAGAAAGCGATACCGAAGCCGATGAGGGTGAGGATGAGCAGCGCGGGGCCGGCGATGGCCTCGATGTTGCTCGCGATCAGGGCCAGGCCGAAGCCCATGAAGAAGAAGCCCCACATATCGCGATTCATCATGATCTTGAGCAGGATGGCGAAGCCGACGAACTTCATCATGTTGCCAGCCTGGGACAGACCGACGTTGGCCCACTCGGGGATCGCGTCGACGATCTGCTGACCGACGGCGAGGCCGCCGATGAAGAACAGGGTCACGATCACGGCGAAGATCACACCGAGGATGATCTCGGAGACGACCGTCCACTTGGTGATGGCCTTGGTGTCGGCCTTCTCAGCGGCGCTGCGGAAGAACTCGAGCAGCGGGGCGCGGAGCGTGAAGAACAGGGTCACGCCGTACTGGCCGAGCAGCGCGAACGGGATCGCGGTAGCGACGGCCATGTCGGGATCCATGTCGAGCGTGCAGGCGAAGATAGCAGCCATGATGCCGCCGATGACCGCGTTGGGCGGCTGGGCACCTCCGATCGGCATGTTACCGATGGTCATGAGCTGGTACGTACCACCAACGATCAGGCCGGTGTTCACATCGCCGAGGATGGCGCCGATGATGGCACCGGTGACGATGGGCTGGTACAGCGACTCGAGGAAGTCGAACTGATCGATGGCCGCGACAAAGGTGACCAGGAAGACCAGAACGATCTGAACAATCGAGACGTCCATCTATGCTCCTCCTTTCGAATGTGTTCATAGATACGAAACGTCACGTACGTGTGCGGCGGGCGGACCCGCCGCGGGGAGGATGCGCCCCGTTAGGCGAACAGCTTGGACGAATCCTCGACCGGCGTGCTCGGAACACGCCTAATCTCCAACTCCACCCCCAAATCCTGCAGCTCCTTGAAAGCGGCGACGTCGGCGTCGTCAACGGCGACCGTCGTTGCAACCTGCCGCTTTCCTTCCGACATGTGCATGTTGCCGATGTTGACCTTCTTTATAGGCACCCCGCCCTTGACGAGCGTCAGCACGTCCTGCGGGGTCTCGGCCACGATGAAGATCTTCTGCTTGGGCGACGCCTTCGAGATGATGTCGATGGTGTGCTGCAGCGAGAAGAAGCGGGTGGCGACGCCGGCCGGGGCCGCCATCTTCATGAGGTTCTGGCGCATGGTGTTGCCGGACACCTCGTCGTTGGCGACGAGGATGAGGTTCGCGCCCAGGGTGGAGTTCCACTGAGTCGCCACCTGGCCATGGATAAGACGGTTATCGATGCGGGTAAGGAGAATGTTGGGCTCTGCCATGTTGGTTCGCATCCTTTCGTATACCGATTGCTTGCTGTTCCGACTGTCCTATGCAAGGGGCGGGCGGCGGTTCGCCGCTGCCCGCATCCCAAAAGAACCGGGCGTTGGGGGGCGCTACCTGCCGCCGATCTCCTGGATGGCGTAGCGCGAGACGTCGAGGACGGCACCGGAGCGGACCTTGACCTCCACGCGGTCGCCGTCGATGCTCTTGACCGTACCGAAGATGCCGCCGGCGAACATGACCTCCTGACCGGGAGCGAGCTCGGTGTGAAGTTCCTTGAAGTAGTCGCGCTTCTTCTTGAGGCCGACCTGCGTCCAGATGAGGTAGATCGCGCCCATGATGGCAAGCAGGATCAGCAGCGCCACCGAAGAGGCCAGGACGTCCTGGAGGAAGCCCTCCATTAGATGCCCTCGCCGTCATCGAGGTCGTCGCCCTCGGCCGGCGCGGCCTCGAGCTTCTTGTGCACGATGCCGGCCTGGCCCACGGCGACGGCCTGATCGGCCAGCTCAGCCAGGGTGGAGCCCGCGCCGCGGGTGAGCAGCAGCTCGATGAGCATGGGGAGGTTGGTGCCGGTGACGACCTCGACATCGGCGATGTCCTGGGAGATCATCATGGCCTGGTTGAACGGGGTGCCGCCGAGCAGGTCGACGAAGACCAGGACGCCGTCGGTCTCCTCGCGCATGGCGGAGATGGCGCCGCGGAGGTCGTCACCGTAGGTGGCGGCCTGAGCCCCGTCGAAGGGGACGATCTGGAAGGCGGGCTGGTCGCCGGCGACCATGTCGATCGCGCTCGCCAAACCGTTCGAGAACTGAGCATGTCCCGTGAGGATGAAACCGATCATCTCATGCCACCTTTCTCGGGACGCGCGTCCGTGCGCCTCCCCTGCCTGCCCTGCAGGGCAACTGGTAGTAACCACATAACGTGTCACTTATTGTAGCAGGCCTCCACATGTTCTCAATGTGTTTTCGCGTGGGCGGTTGTATTAAACCGTTCGCAGCGGGATTTCGACCGTCTACCTGAAAAATAATTGTACTACCTGCGTTTTTTATTTGCATGAGATTGATTTCACATATACATGTTCGTTTTGGCAGCTTGTCTTTTCATCCAGTATGTCAACCGATTCCGTTCATATTGATTTCAAAAATGTGTTGGTTCTTTTCACTGGTATGAAATAGTGGTTCACGCGCCGGCAACCAGCTCGTTAACCTGCTGAAACGGTGGGGAAACGTTGGGGGAACGCTTCGGCGGGCGCGCCCGTCCCCGCCGTCGGGAACCGGTCGCGGACATGCCGGGGAACCGTCCTGGCCGGAGGCGGCCGATTGCAAGGGCGCCCGCACGAGCCGATCCCCATCGGTGCCGGAGGGTGAAAGCATGTCGCATCTGACATGGACCCCTCCCGCCAGACGTCTTCGTGTCAGATACGACATGCTTTCGTTCGCGTCCGCCTGCGGCGTCCGCATGCTCCGGGCGGCTCGCGCCGCCCTCGCGCGCTCGCTGGCGAACGCTCGCGCGTTCGCTCAGCCTCGCGACCTCATCGGTTCGAATCCGCCGCCCCGCACGGATACGAGAAGGGCCCCGTCGCCGGGGCCCTGTCGAATACTATGGAGCCAACGAGCGGATTCGAACCGCTGACCCACGCATTACGAGTGCGTTGCTCTACCAGCTGAGCCACGTTGGCTTTGACCATGCATCGGCACGAGGCCGGATGCGGTTATCTATAGTACGGGCAAACCCGCGAAGACGCAAGCGGGAATTTGCCGTCACAGGAGGAACACGCTGGGAGGGCGTCGGGCGGGAAGGGCCCGTCCCGGCACCGCCGGCGCCCGTCGCCTCAGGAGGGAAGTGCCTGCCCGCGGCCGCCCAGCGCCCGCAGCACGCCCAGCACCACCTCGGTCGCCGCCGCCCCGCCGGAATCGGCGACCCGGAGCACCTCGTCGTGCGCGTTGTCCGCGCGCCCCGCGTAGTTGGTGACGAGCGTGAGCCCGAGCACCTGCATGCCCAGCGCATGCGCCATGATGGCCTCGCACACCGTGGACATCCCCACGAAGTCCGCGCCCAGCACCGACAGGGCGCGCACCTCCGCCGCGGTCTCGTAGGTCGGTCCGAGCAGGCCGGCGTAGACGCCCTCGACGAGCCGCACCCCCGCCTCCTCGGCGGCGGCGCGCGCGAACTCGGCGAGATAGCTGGAGTAGGCGCCCGCCATCGGGATGAACGGGACGTCGATCTCCGCCGCGGCGACGCATTCGGCGCTCGCCAGCGGGTTCGCCCCGGTCAGGTTCAGCTGGTCGCGGATGAGCCCCACGGTCCCCGGCTCGGTCTGCCCGACCGCCCCCGACGCGCAGGTCAGGACGATGTCCCGGCATCCGAGCCGGTGCGCGTGACGGACGAGGGAGGTCACCTGCAGGGCGGAGTACCCCTGATAGAGATGGACGCGCCCCGGATACACCACCACCGGCACGCCGTCGATGGTGCCCACGATCACCTCGAATCGATGCCCCTCCACGGGGATCGCCTCATCCGGGAAGCCCTCGATGTCGTCGTAGGGGATGCGCCGCACCGCGCGCACGCGGTCCGCCAGCGCCCCCAGCCCGCTTCCCAGCACGATCGCCACCGGATGCTCGAAACTCGGCTCGCAATAGCCGACCAGACGCTCATCGACCACGGTCAACCCCTCCTGCATCAGCGCCTCGGCCGCCGTGCCGTGACCCGGCACGAGCCGGCCCGTGAAGGTCCCGTCGTAGATGCGGCCGCTGCCGCACGACGGGCTGTTCGCCTTCAGGATAGCAAGGCGCGCGCCCGCCTCGCGGGCGATTTCGACCGAGCGCGCCGATCCCTCGGCGTAGGCGCGGGTGACATCGGTCCCGTCGCGCGCGATGACGCGCCGCCCCCGCCGCTCCGCGGGCATGCGCGGACACGGGAGGCCGCCGAGCAGCTCAGGGCAGACGGGGGCCACCGCCCCCTCGCCCGCTCGCGCGCGCAGGCCCTCGGCGAGCCGCATGCACGCCGAAACGGGCTTGGAGCCCCCGTCGTATCGACAAGGGGCTCCAAGCAGGCAGGAACTCATCACTATCGGGGCGCGCACGCGCGGACCTTAGGCGAACAGGCCGTACAGGTCGATATCGGCGTCGGCGAACAGCCCGTTCTGGAACTCCGACCACTGCTCCGCGTACCCGCTGCTCTGCTCGGCGTACTTCTGGTAGGCCACGTAGTACGCGGTCAGAGCCTGCTCGTAGCTCGCGGAGTCGGCCGAGAAGTCGGTCCCGGAGAGCGCGGCGTAAAAGTCGCCGTCCTCGGATGCCCAGGTGCCGGACTCAGCGTCCCACTCATCGCCCAGCAGACCGATGATGTAGTCCGCGTACTCCTTGGAGCGCGTCGACGTGTCCCCGTTCTCGGGCTCGGTCGGGGCCGTGGGCGCGGTGGCGTCGCTCTCGGGGACGACCTGGTCGTAGAGCTTGCGGAGGGTGACCTGCTGGCGGACGACCTCGCGAGCCTGGTCCTCGGACAGCTGGTACTGCTCGGCCATGGTCGCGTAATCGGAGGTCCCGAGCGACTGCTCGGCGAAGTCGGCCATCTCCTCGTCGCTCACCGTGATGCCCCGCTGGTCGGCCTCGGCGAGCAGGATCTGGTTGCGCGCGTAGGACAGGGCGGTGTCGGCCGAGGGGGTCGGGTAGGTCCCGTCCTCCTGCTCGACGGCATCGAGGCTGTACTGGGCCTCGATCACCTGGCGCGCGGTGATGTCGTGCGAGGAGCCGCCGTAGGTGTAGGAGGCGATCACGCAGTCGAGCTGGTCGGAGGTCAGCGAGGCGGAATCCGCGCCCTTGCTGCCGAAGGAACCCGAGCCCACCAGGTAGCCGATGGCAGCGGCGGCGATGACCGCCACGACGGCGACCGCGACCAGCGGGGCTGGGACGCGGCGGGACGGGGACGCGGCGGCGCCCGAGGCGTCCGCCGGCTCCTCGTCATCGGCGGCCGCGGCATCCCCGTCTTCCTGCTCGGAGCCATCGCCCTCGACGGCGGGTTCGGCATGGCCGGCCCCATCGCCGGTCTCGTCCGCGGAGCCCGCGGCGATGTCCTCGGCGCTCTCGCCCGCGACGAGGTCGTAGTCCGCCTGCGGCAGGTCGTCGGGGACGTCCGACCGCTCGATGATCTCGACCCCCTCGATGACCTCGCGCTCCTCGTCGTCCTTCTTCTGAATCAGACCCATGCGATGGCTCTCCTTCTTCGTGGTTCGGCATGAAAAGACGGCGCGGTCGCCGAGCCCCGGCGGCCGCGCCCTCGGTCCCTATTCGTCGTCGTCCATGTCCTCGGACTTGGAGACGGTGCGGGCGCGCTTCTGCGGATGGTCGAGCTTGAACCGCTTGACCAGCATGTCGTAGATCTCGGACGAGCGCGCCTTGAGATAGCTGCCCTTGCCGTTCTCCGCGTCGAACTGCAGGCGGCCGGCGAGCTCCCCGGCGACGCCCCCCTCGATCTTGCCCTGGGCGAACTCATGCAGGCAGCCCAGCATATCGCGGTACTCGAGGTCCCCGTGGTAGCACTGGATGGCCTCGTCGATGACCGGCCAGACCTTCTTGGAGCGGCCGCGGTCGGTGGCGCCCCAGGTGCACAGCATGCGGAAGGCGGACAGGCGCAGCGTGGCGGAGATCTCGTCGAACAGGGCGGCCTCCGCGCCGTCGTACGCCGCGCCGACCTCCTTGGCGTGCGCGGGGACCAGCAGGGTCAGCGCGTCGAGCACCTCCCAGCGGGTCTGCGCCTCGGGGCGGTACAGCGCGTCGACGAGGTCCGGGATATAGGGGGCGAGCAGCTCCGGCTCGCGCTGGGCCACGAGGTTCACCACGCGCGCGGACAGCTGGCGCTTGCGGCGGCTGTGCCCCGCGAGATCCTCGACCAGTGCCGCGAGGGCGTCGCGGTCGGCCTCGACCGACGCGAGACGCTCCGCCTCCTCCGCGGAAAGCTCCTGAACCTGCTCCGTTGCCATAACTCTACCTCGCATCCTTCGTGGTTCCGTTCTTCCTCGCGCGGCCGCGCGCCGCGTCGGCCCCGCCCCGCTCGGCCTCCGACGAGGGGCGGTCGGGCGCCACCGATATGAGGTCGGGGCCCCGCTCCCCCGCGCGACGGCGCCGGCGGCGCTCCTCGCCCGTGCCCTTCTCGGCCGTCTCCCGGTGGGACCGGTTCACGTTCATGAAGCGGTCGAGCCAGCGCCACGGTCCCGAGGACTCGCCGAACGACATCTTGAGGCCCGCGATGCATCCCGCGAGCACGCCGACGATCGCGCCGTAGAGCAGCGGCACGCCCGCGAGCACGAAGCCCGCGAGCACCGCCGCCAGGATCGCGGCCGCGTTCATCTTCCAGTAGTCCGCAGCCGTCACCGCGCGCTCGCCCCAGGAGCTCCCCAGGATGAAGCCGATGTAGATGCCGAAGAACAGCAGCAGCAGCGCGCAGATGTAGAAGGCCCACATGCCGGGCTACTCGCTCTCGCCGTGGTCGTGGCCGCAGCCGCAGGAGCCGTCGTGGCCGTGGCCATGGCCCCCGCAGCACTCGTGGTCGTGGCCGTGCTCGTGCCCGCAGCCGCACTCGTGGTCGTGGCCGTGGTCGTGGCCGCAGCCGCACTCCTCGTCGTGCTCGTGGGCGGAGGTGTACAGCGACCAGTCGAGCCCGGCGGCGACCGCCTCGGACTCCTCCTGGTACAGCAGGGTGATCGCCTGGGTGCCCAGATCCCCGCCGCCGATGGCCTCGAGCATGTCGTACAGCGTGAAGGCGGTGTCCGCGCCGGGCAGCGCGATCTCCTTCTCCTCGGCTGCCTGCAGGGCGAGGCCGAGGTCCTTCAGGAAGTGCTTGACCATGAAGCCGGGCCTCCAGTCGCCGTCGAGCGACTTGGGGGCGAGCTGCTGCATGGCGCCGGAGGCGCCGGTGCCGCCGAGGATCATCTCGCGCGTGAGGGCGAGGTCGAGGTCGCACTGCTGGGCGAAGGACAGGGCGTCGGCCATGCCCACCATGGAGGCCGCGAGCGACACCTGGTTGGCGAGCTTGGCGGCCTGGCCCTTGCCGGGGCCGCCGAAGCAGAAGATCTTGGAGGAGAAGGCCTCGAGCAGCTCGCGCACGGGGGCGATGTCCGCCTCGGTGGCGCCGACGATCAGCGTGAGGGTGCCCGCCTGCGCGCCCGCCTCGCCGCCGGTCACCGGGCAGTCGAAGGCGTGCTTGCCCATGGTCTCGGCCGCCTCGGCGATGTCGCGCGCCAGCTCCGGCGAGCTCGTGGTGAGGTCGATGAGGTAGGCGCCCTCCTTGGCGCAGGTGAGCAGGCCCTCGCCCGAGAGGTAGAGCTCCTCGACGTCCGTCGGGAACCCGACCATGGTGAACACCGCGTCCGCGTCCGCGGCGGCCTCGGCGGGGGTGTCCGCCCAGCGGGCGCCGCGCGCCACGAGCGCATCCGCCTTGGCGCGGGTGCGGTTGTAGACCGTGACGTCGTAGCCGGCGTCCATGATGTGCCCGGCGATGGGCGCCCCCATGATGCCGGTGCCGATGAAGGCGACCTTCAGCTTCTTGTCTGCCATGTATGAACTCCTGTCCTATGGGTTGTGTGACGTCGGGTTGGGCGCGCCGCGGCACCCGGGGCGACGCGGCGGGCCGGGAGGCGGGGCGGCATCCGGCGGGATGCCGGGGGACCGCCTACGCCCCGCGGACCTTGCGCGCGATGCGGTCGGAGAGCGAGACGGACTCGGCGCGGTCGCGACCCCAGAAGATGAGCGCGACCATGCCGGGGCCCACATGGGCGCCGATGGTGGGGCCCACCGAGCCGCGGATGACCGTGACGTTCTCGCAGCCCTCCTCGCGGCGCACCGCCGCCTCGACCCAGTCGGCGTCCTTCTCGGCGTCGGCCGAGACGATCGTGATGGGCATGGCGGGGTCGGCGATGTAGTTCTCCTTGAACGACTTGATGAGCGCCTTCAGCGCCTTCTTGCGGCCGCGGTTCACGCCGATCAGCGTGAGCGACCCGGCGAGGTCGAAGGACAGCTCGGGCTTGATGTCGAGCTTGCTCGAGAGCTGCGCCGCGGTCGGGGGGATGCGCCCACCCGCCGCGAGGGAGTCGAGCGAGTCCAGGGTGAAGTAACCGTGGACGCAGGTCTTGGCCTGATCGGCCCATGCCGCGAGCTCCTTGGCGGTGAGGCCGGCGGCGCGCTGGCGGACCGCCTCGAGCGCGAGCAGCTCGCCGCAGGCGCACGGCAGGGCGTTGTCGACCACGTACAGCTCGAAGCCGGGATGCTCGGCGACCACCTGCTCGGCGGCGGTGACCGCGGAGCTGTAGCTGCTGGAGAGCGCGGAGGTGAAGCACAGGTAGACCGTGGGCGTGCCCTCCTCGGCGCACTGGGTGAAGAACTCCAGGTAGCGCCCGAGCGAGACGGCGGACGTGGAGGCCTGCGAGCCGGCGCGCAGCTTGTCGTAGAACTCCTTCGGGGTGATGGAGGTCCAGATGTCGTCGGTATGCTCCTCGCCGTCGAGGATGTACGGGAACCCGAGGATGTCGACATCGAGCGACGCGGCGATCTCGGGGGTGAGGTCGGCACAGGTATCGACGACGATCCTCGCACGGCGCGCGTGGCCGGAACCCGTGGGAATGCTGTTCATGCCCGCCCTTTCGCGTTCGGCAAAAAACGGCCGCCCCGCATGGGACGGCCGCCGTTCGCAACCTACATGCACATGGTTGCCATTCTACCCGTCGATGCCCTCGATCTTGGGCTTGATGATGCCGTATCCACCATTCTTACGGTGATAGACCACATTGATGAGGCCGGTCGTCGCGTTCTCGAACACGTAGAAGTCATGGCCCAGAAGGTCGGTCTGGACGAGGGCCTGCTCCTCGGTCATGGGGGTGATGTCGATGACCTTCTCGCGGACCAGCTGGTCGTCCGCGTCCTCCGGGATGAGCAGGTCCGCCAGGTCCTCGACGGGCTCGACCGGGGCGACCTCGGCTGCCGACGGCCCCTGCTGGCGGCGGTCGACGACCTTGGTCTTGAACTTGCGGAGCTGGCGCGCCACCTTGTCGGCGGAGGCGTCGATGGCGGCGTACATGTCCGCCCCGTGCTCGGCCACGCGGATCACCGAGCCGCGGGCGCGGACCGTGACCTCGACGATGGCGGGATTGGGGTTGGAGGGGTTCTTCTCATAGCGAAGCACGACGTCGACGGTCATGGGGTCGATGTCGAACACCTTACAAGCCTCGCCGACCTTCTCGTCGACGCGCGCACGCAGAGCATCGGTAACTGTGGTCTTGCGCCCAGAAACCTTGATATCCATACGTGGCTCCTTTTCTATCCGGGAATAGGACGTACCTTCGTTGTACCCACTAAACCGGGTGGGGTACACGGCGACCGCGGCGCGGCCGCTGGCGACGGAAGCCCCGCCGGACACCGATACGTGCCCGCGACCGCGGCCGGTTTCGAGTATGCCGCGCACGCGAAGGGCGCCGGGACCCGGGGGCGGGGCGACCCGCCGGACCCGGGTCCCGGCGCCCCGGGGCGTCCGCGCCATGCGGCGCGTCCTATCCGTCGAACCGGTTGATGTCGGAGAGGTCGACCTCGGAGGAGGAGTCGGAGGAGGAGGCCGGGGTGTCCGCGGGGGCGTCCTGCCCGTCGTCCTCGCTCAGCGTCACGCCGTTCACGAGGGTGTCGGACAGCGAGGAGGGCAGCGAGCCGTACCACCGGGCGTGGACCGCCGAGAGGGTGCCGTCCGAGGCGATCTCCTCGAACGCGGTGCTCACCTCGTCGGAGAGGTCGGAGGCGGAGGACAGGACCGCGACGCCGGACACCGAGACCGCGCCCAGGGTGCCGGCGAAGCCCACGCCCTCGTACGCGCGGGCGAGGTAGGCGCCGGCGGTGGCGTCGCAGGCGACGCAGTCGACCTCGCCCGAGGCCAGCGCGTCGAAGCACTCGTTCACGTTGGCGTACGCCTTCTGCTCGGCGGTGACGCCCGCCTTGGCGAGCGCGTCGGCCGCGGCGGAGGAGGTCTGCACTCCGACGGTCATGGTCGACAGGGTGCCTGCGGACACGGTCGCCGCGTCGACGTCCTTCACGAACAGGGCGGGGGCGTCCTCCAGGCAGCTCCCGAACACGGTGACCTCGTCGTCGGAGGCGGAGGCGGCGGCGCCCAGGAAGATGTCCGCGCTGCCGTCGGGCAGGGAGTTGGAGGCGCTTGTGGCGGAGACGAAGGCCACCTTCAGGCCGAGGCGCTGCGCGAGCGCGCGGGCAACGTCGGCGTAGTAGCCGGTGACCTCGCCGTCGGTGCCGGTCATGCCCTGCGGGGCGTCCGCGGTGTCGAGGGCGACGGTGAGCACGCCCTCTTCGACGAGGGAGGAGGCGTCGAGCGCCGGGGCGACCTGCTCGCGGTTCCGCGCGGCCTCGGTGCGCGACGGCGTGAGCAGCGAGCATCCGCTCAGGCACACCCCGAGCAGCAGCGACAGGACCAAGGCGGCCATGCGCCCGGTCCGCAGATGAGCGGCCTTCTCCATCACGTGTGTCTCCATCCCTCAGTTCGCGGCGCGGGGGCGCCGCATCGCCGGGACCGTCCGGCCCCGGCACGCGAGTTTCCGATGTTCCCCCAGCTGACCTGGTCTTTGACCCCACACCTGCGCACCGGGGCGTTTGCTCGGGCGGCCGCGGCCGCCTTCACGACTGACCCGCTCGCCCGCGGGGCTCCCATGCCCCGAAAACAGGTCTACGGACGGTGCGACTTACCTCTAGGACGCGCCATGATCGCGCCGCGCGCACGCGGACGCTTACGTGGATCCCTTCGACCGCGTCTGCCTTGGACTAAGGGGCCACCGCACGTCCGCGCGGCGGCCCCCGCAACCACAGCCTGGTAGGAACGAGCGGCATTATAGCAGGTCGCGCGCCATAGGAGTAGAGCGGCTGCGGGGCGGGGCGTGCGGGCGCCCGGACGGTGCGCGCCGGGACGGGGACGCGCGGGGGCGGACGGGCCCGGCGGCGGGCGGGGGACGGGCGCAAAGGCCGTCGCGGGCGCCCTCATCCCCCGCAGACGCGCGCCAGCACGAGGGCGTCGACGCGGCAGGCGCCGGCGTCCAGCAGGGCGGAGGCGGCGGCGTCGAGGGTGGCGCCCGTGGTCATCACGTCGTCGACCAGCAGGATGGAGAGCCCGCGCACCGGGGCGACAACCTCGTAGGCGCCCCGCCCCGCCGCACGGCGGCCCGCCCGCCCGAGGGCCCGCTGGTCCGCGTCGCCGTGCTTGGCGAGCGCATCGAGCAGCGCGAGCCCGCACCCATCCGCGAGCGGGCGCGCGACGAGCTCCATGTGGTCGAACCCGCGCCGGGTGTAGGCGGCGGCGGTCGCCGGCACGAACGCGAGCGCATCGGCGGCGCCCGCGATCCCCCCGTACCGCCCGGGAGCCGCCTGCTCGGCATGCAGGAGGCAGTCGAGCAGGAGGTCGGCGAGCACCGGGGCGAGGCGGCGCTCCCCGCCGTCCTTGTAGGCGCGGACGATCCGCGGCAGCGGCCCGGAGAAAGCGGCCATGGCGAGGCAGCGCTCGAAGGCGAAGGACCCGCGTCCCGCGGGCGCCCCGGGCCGGCGACCGGGGCCGGCAGCCTCCTCAGACCCGGCGTCGCACTCCGTGCAGACGAGGTCGCCGAGCGGCGCGCCGCAGCGCAGGCAGGACCGGGCGGGGTCGATGAGGTCGAGCCCGCGCAGGCACCGCTCGCAGACGAGGTCCCCGGGGCGCTCGCATCCGGCGCAGCGCGTGGGCGACAGGGCCTCGAGCACCGCCTCGCGCATGCAGGCGATCCACGGGGCCGCGCACCCCTCATCCGACCCGCCGCCGTCCCCGCGCGCTCCGACCGGAACCTTACCGGCATAGGAAAGGACCCTCCCCGCATCCGGGCGGGCGAGGGTCCTTTCCTCGGCGTCGGTCATATCACTCCGCGGAGCCGCCGGCCTCGGGGGCGCCGGACGCGCCCTCCCCACCGGAGCGGGGCTTGCGCGAGCGACGGCGGCGACGGCGCTTCTTCTCGGGCGCGTCCGCCGCACCGGACTCGGGGCGCGGTGCGTCGTCGCGGGCGGGGCGCGCGGCC
>NZ_JAQECM010000049.1:0-18358 GCF_027669965.1 Candidatus Collinsella stercoripullorum
GCCGGCATGGTCGGCGCCGCCGCGCTCGCCGGCTGCGCGGGCGGGGGCACGCAGGCCGCCGGCTCGGGGGCCGCGTCCGGCTCCGGCCTGACCAAGGTGACCTTCGCCCTGGACTGGACGCCGAACACCAACCACACCGGCGTGTACGTGGCCGTGGCGCGCGGCTACTACGAGGACGCCGGCCTCGAGGTGGAGATCGTCCAGGCGCCCGAGAACGGCGCCGACGCCCTCGTCGCCACGGGCGACGCGCAGTTCGGCGTGTCGTTCCAGGACACGATGGCCACCTACGTATCGAGCGACAGCCCGCTGCCGGTGAGCGCGGTGGCCGCCATCATCCAGCACAACACCTCCGGCATCATCAGCCGCTCGGAGAAGGGCATCACGAGCCCGGCGGGCATGATGGACCATACCTACGCCACCTGGGAGATGCCCATCGAGCAGGGCGTCATCCAGCGCTGCGTGGAGGCCGACGGGGGCGACTTCTCGCGCGTGCAGATGGTCCCCTCCACGGTGACCGACGAGGTCACGGCGCTCCAGACCGACCAGGTCGACAGCATCTGGATCTACTGGGCGTGGGCGGGCGTGAAGTGCGAGCTCGCGGGGCTCGACACCAACTACTTCGCCTTCGCCGACATCGACCCGGTGTTCGACTTCTACACCCCGGTGATCATCGCCAACGACGACCTCATCTCCTCGGATCCCGACACCGTGCAGGCCTTCATGGACGCCACGCGCCGCGGGTACGAGGACTGCATCTCCGATCCCGACGGCGCCGCCGACGCCCTGCTCGAGGCCGCGCCCGAGCTGGACGGCGAGCTCGTGCGCGCGAGCCAGGAGTACCTGGCCGACCAGTACCAGGCCGATGCCTCGCAGTGGGGCGAGATCGACCAGGACCGCTGGGACGCGTTCTTCGGCTGGGTGGGGGAGCAGGGCTTCGCGCCCGCCATCGAGCCGGGTGCGGGCCTGGACACGCAGTTCATCCAGTAACGTGGGAAAAAGGTGACAGGCACTTTTTTCCCAGAGGGAGGCATTGTGGCGCAGCTAGAGGTTCGGGGGGTCACCGTCGCCTTCGGCGGCATGACGGTGCTCGACGATGTCAGCGTGACGGTCGAAGCGGGGCGCATCGCCTGCCTGCTCGGTCCTTCGGGCTGCGGGAAGACGACGCTGTTCCACGTGGTGGCGGGGCTCTCGGTCCCCGATGCGGGGCAGGTGCTGCTCGACGGGCGCGATATCACGGGGGAGCCCGGGCAGCTCGCCTACATGCTGCAGAAGGACCTCCTGCTGCCGGAGAAGACCATCGTCGACAACGTGAGCCTCCCGCTCGTCCTGCGCGGCGTCCCCCGCGCGCAGGCCCGCGAGCGGGCGCTCGAGCTCTTCGGCACCTTCGGGCTGGAGGGCACGGCGGAGCGCTGGCCCGCCGAGCTCTCGGGCGGCATGCGGCAGCGCGCCGCCCTGCTGCGCAGTTACCTGTTCTCGCAGGAGTTCATGCTGCTGGACGAGCCGTTCTCCGCGCTCGACGCGTTCACCAAGGCGGATATGCACACCTGGTTCCTCGACGTCGCCGAGCGCTTCGGGACCACGGCGCTCGTGGTGACCCATGACATCGACGAGGCCCTCGAGCTCGCCGACGAGATCCACGTGATGCGCGGGGCGCCGCAGGCGGGCCGCCCCACGCGCATCGTGGGCACCGAGCGCATCGACTGCCCCCGCGCCGAGCGCGCGGGGTTCCCGCTCACACCTGAGTTCCTCGTCCACAAACGCCGCGTCCTGGAGCTTCTGGGCTGACGGCCGCGGCGGGCGGGATGCCCCCATGACGCGGGGCGACGCGGGGGGGGTGTCAGGTTGGCCGTGGTCTCGGCCACCTTGTCGTAAGGCGCCTCCATAACACGGGGAACTGTCCTATCTGTCATACGCGGCGGGCGGGGCGCCTTCGCGATGCAGGGCGACGCGGGGCCGCCCTGCCTGCTGTACAATCTGCCAACACGGCGGCTTCGCCCCGCCCGTGCTGAAAACAGGGTGCGCGGGCCGCGGGGGATCGTCCTGCCCGCCGCGGCCCGCGGTTCGGTAAGTGATACCCAGTTGGTAGCATATGTAAGCCATAGGTAACTTTTTTGCTTCGATCGCCCGCATTCCCTTCACAAAGAGTTAGCCGTGTGTTAGTTTACCAACGGAAACATAGACGGGGTTAACTTCGACCGGTCAGACCGCCTGTGCTTCCGGTATCGATTCGGATGACGAAAGGGGACGACGCGATATGGCTTGTGGACCGCAGGCTCCGGCTATGCCGCTTTCCATGCGCAAGGCGGGGGAGACGGTGACGGTCAAGCGCGTGCGGGGCGACGAGAGCCTGAAGCACCATCTGTCGAACATCGGGTTCGTCGACGGCTCCGAGGTGCATGTCGTATCCGCGAGCGGCTCCAACATCATCGTGACGGTAAAGGGCGCACGCTTCGGCCTCGACGCCAAGGTGGCCCAGCGCGTCATGACGGTCTGACCCGTTCAGGGCGGCCCGCGCGCTCGGCGCCCGCACGCCGCCCGACGGCCCGCGGGGCCGTCCGCGCGCGGGGGACCGCGGCCTGCCCGCGGTGTCCGCCGGAACCGTCGGAACCGCCCGGCCCGTCATCGAGCGCAAGAAAGGGGGAACGCATGAAGACTCTGGGAGACGTCAAGGTGGGCGACACCGCGACCATCGTCAAGCTGCATGGCGAGGGCGCGCTGCGCCGCCACCTCATGGACCTCGGCCTCATCAAGGGCACGCAGTTCAAGGTCGTGAAGGTCGCGCCGCTGGGCGATCCGGTCCAGATCACCGTCCGCGGTTACGAGCTGTCCATCCGCAAGGAGGAGGCGGCCATCGTCGAGGTGCGATGACGACGCCTTCGGCGCCCGACTGCACAGGTAGAGTTAGCCGTTCCTAACAGTAGAGGGCCGCGGGGGGGCGGGCGTCGAGGCGCCCCGAACGCCCTGCGCGGCGGCTGGCTCAGCAGCTTGACATGAGTTTCAAAGCCTAGGGAAGAAGGATCACATGGCAGCTTCACAGCTCCATGTCGCGTTGGCGGGCAACCCCAACTGCGGCAAGACCACGCTGTTCAACCTCATCACGGGGCAGAACGGCTACGTGGGCAACTGGCCCGGCGTGACGGTCGAGAAGAAGGAGGCCAAGCTCACCTCCGACAAATCCGTCACGGTCACGGACCTGCCCGGCATCTACTCGCTGTCCCCCTACAGCCCCGAGGAGCGCGTCTCCCGCGACTACCTCATGGGCGGCGAGCCCGACGTCGTCATCCAGGTGATCGACGCCACCAACCTCGAGCGCAACCTGTACCTGGCGCTCCAGGTGGTGGAGACCGGCCTGCCCGTGGTGGCGGCCCTGAACATGGCCGACCTCGTGGAGAAGAGCGGGGACAAGATCGACGTCCGCGCGCTCTCCCGAAGCCTCGGCTGCCCGGTCGTGATGATCTCGGCGCTGCGCAACACCGGCATCGACGAGCTGATCGCCGAGGCGAAGCGCGCGGCGACGACCGAGGGCGGCGCGACGGAGCACCGCTTCGACTCCGCCATCGAGGGCGTGCTCGACCAGATCGAGGGGTGCCTGCCGGGCTCGGTCCCGGCGAGCAGGCGCCGCTACTGGTCCGTCAAGCTCTTCGAGCGCGACGCGGACGCCGTGCGCGCCCTCAAGCTCACCGACGCGAACGCGCGGAAGGTCGAGCAGCTCGTCGCGCAGTGCGAGAAGGACTGCGACGACGACGCGGAGTCCATCATCACCGGCGAGCGCTACGCGGTCATCGCACACATCATCGACGGCTGCCTCAAGAAGGCGCCCGCCCGCATGAGCACCTCCGAGAAGATCGACCGCATCGTCACCAACCGCATCCTGGGCCTCCCGCTGTTCATCCTCATCATGTGGGCGGTCTACAGCATCGCGACCGGGGCGGACGCGTTCGGCACCGCCGGCACCGACTGGGTGAACGACAACCTCTTCGGCGAGGGCTTCGAGCTGTTCGGCCAGGCCTTCCCGTCCATCCCCGGCGCCATCGAGGGGCTGCTGGTCTCCGCCGGCGCCAGCCCGCTCGTCCAGAGCCTGGTGCTCGACGGCATCGTGGCCGGCGTGGGCGCGGTCCTCGGCTTCATCCCGCAGATGTTCGTGCTGTTCGTGCTGCTCTCCTTCCTCGAGGACTGCGGCTACATGGCGCGTGTCGCCTTCGTGATGGACCGCGTGTTCCGCCGCTTCGGCCTGTCCGGCAAGAGCTTCATCCCCATGCTCGTCTCCACGGGCTGCGGCGTGCCCGGCGTGCTCGCCACCAAGACCATCGAGAACGAGAAGGACCGCCGCATGACGGTCATGACCACGACGTTCATCCCCTGCGGCGCGAAGCTCCCCATCATCGCGCTGCTCATGGGCGCCATGGTGGGCGATGCCGAGGCAAGCTGGATCAGCCCGCTGTTCTACTTCCTGGGCGTCATCGCGGTCATCGCCTCGGGCATCATGCTCAAGAAGACGAAGCTGTTCGCCGGCCGGCCGACCCCGTTCGTGATGGAGCTGCCGAGCTACCACTTCCCGTCGATCCGCTCCTGGTGGCTGCATGTCTGGGAGCGCGTGTCCGCCTACATCAAGAAGGCCTTCACGATCATCTTCGCCTCCACGGTCGTCGTGTGGTTCCTCTCGAACTTCGGCGTGTACGAGGGCGCGTTCGGCTTCCTGCCCGCCATGGAGGGCATCCCCGAGGAGTTCACCGACTACTCCGTGCTCGCCATGCTGGGCGGCGCCATCGCCTTCATCTTCGCCCCGCTGGGCTTCGACACCTGGCAGGCGACGGCCATGTCCATCACGGGCCTCGTGGCCAAGGAGAACGTCGTGGCCACCGCGAGCTCCCTTCTGCACATCGCCGACGGCACCGAGACCGACCCCAACCTGTGGACCGCGTTCGCCGGCATGTTCCCCACGATGGGCGCCATCGCCGCCTTCGGTGCGTTCAACCTGCTGTGCGCCCCGTGCTTCGCGGCCATGGGCACCATCCGCGCCCAGATGAACTCGGGCAAGTGGACCGCGATTGCCATCGGGTACGAGTGCGCGTTCGCGTGGGTCGTGGGCCTGATCATCAACCAGATGTACAACCTGATCGCGCTCGGTCAGTTCGGCATCTGGACGGCGGTGGCGTTCGCGTTCATCGCGTTGATCGCCTTCCAGCTGTTCCGTCCCATGCCCAAGTGGGCCTGGGATGACGACCGGCAGGTCGCTCCCGCCGGAACCGCCGCGTAGGCAGGGTTCGATGGCCGCAGGGGGTGTCGGGTTCCCGGCGCCCCCTGCGGCGTTTCCATGCGCGCACGTTGTGGGTCGCGACGGGGCGGTGCGGGCGCTGCAAGCGGCGGTCGCCGTACGGTGGACGGCGGTGACGAGGACCGGTCGCCCGTGCCCCATCGTCGTCATGGCGTGGACAAACGGTGACGTGGCGACGACGGGGGACAGCGCGCTCGGATTGAGGTAAAGTTACCTAAAGCAAACTAAGGAGGACCCCATGGCTCCCATCGATATCGCGATCCTGCTGATCGTCGCCGTCGCCTTCATCGCCGTCTGCGTGCGCATCAAGCGCCGCGGCACCTGCGCGGATTGCGCCGAGGGGGCTTCATGCTCGGGCCACTGCTCTGCATCGTGCGGGGACTCCTGCCCGGCCTGCAAGGGTGTGGACGAGGTTGCCGCGCGCCTCGGCCGCGGCGTGAGGTAACGCCGCACCGGGTTCGCCTTACGGCCCGTAGCCCCCTGCCGTCGGAGCGGGTGCCCTCGGCGGCTGCGCGGGCCGCTTCCCGGTCCGCCCGCCGTCTTCACTCCGGTATCGCCGCGTGCGCCGCGGTCGCTGCTGCCGTAAGCCGCGCAGGCCCAGCTGCGCATGGCGGGCGCCGCACCGCACCGGCCCCGCCGCCCCGCGGCGCCCGCGCGCCCCATGGCGGGAAATCGCGCGGAAACAATCCTGTGGGAGAATGGCCCATCGATGGTTCACGCGTCCGCGCAGGTCGCACCGATCGGGAAGGGGCCCACATGGATCAGCAGCAGAACATCGACTTCGTGCTCCGCACCGTCGAGGAGCGCGACATCCGCTTCGTCCGCCTGTGGTTCGTCGATGTGCTCGGACGCCTGAAGAGCCTCGCCATCAGCCCCGAGGACCTCGAGGTCGCCTTCGAGGAGGGCATCGGCTTCGACGGCTCCTCGATCGAGGGCTTCACCACCCCCGAGGAGGCCGACATGCTGGCCTTCCCCGATCCCTCCACCTTCCAGGTGCTGCCCTGGCGCCCCGCGAACGACGGCGTCGCCCGCATCTTCTGCGACGTCTGCACCCCGGACCGCAAGCCCTTTGAGGGCGACCCGCGCGCCTGCCTGCGCCGCATGTTCCGACGCGCCGAGGAGCGCGGCTACATCATGAACGTCGGCACGGAGCTGGAGTTCTACTACTTCCCGGACGAGCGCACGCCCGAGCCCCTCGACGACGTGGGCTACTTCGACCTGCTGCCCTCGGACTCGGCGCGCGACATCCGCCGGAACACCGTGCTCACCCTCGAGAAGATGAGCGTGCCGGTGGAGTACACCTTCCACTCGTCGGGCCCCTCGCAGCACGGCATCTCCCTGCGCCACGCCGAGGCGCTCAGCATGTCCGACGCCATCATGACCGCCAAGCACATCATCCGCCTTGAGGCCTACGAGGCGGGCATCCATGCGAGCTTCATGCCCAAGCCCATCGCGGGGAAGCCCTCGTCGGCCATGTTCCTCCACGAGTCGCTGTTCGACCGGGAGGGCAACAACGTGTTCTACGATGCCGACGACCCGGTCTACCACCTGTCGCCGACCGCCAAGAGCTTCATGGCGGGCATCCTCATGCACGCGGGCGAGATCTCGGCCATCACGAACCCCACGGTGAACTCGTACAAGCGCCTGAACACGGGCAAGAGCAGCTCGCCGACGCCCACGCACGCGACCTGGGGCCTGCGCAACCGCGCCGCCATGATCCGCATCCCCATCTACAAGCCGGGAAAGCAGCTCTCCACGCGCATCGAGCTGCGCAGCCCCGATCCCATGGCCAACCCCTACCTGGTCTGCGCCGTCACCCTGGCGGCCGGCCTTGACGGCATCGAGCGCGGCCTGCGCCTGCCCGCCGAGACCGAGCTCACCGATGCCGGGCTGTCCGATCGCGAGCTCCGCGAGCTCGGATGCGCCCCGCTGCCGCGCAACCTGCAGGAGGCCCTCGACCTCTTCGAGAACTCGCCGCTGATGCGCGACGCCCTGGGCGAGCACATCCACAGCTTCTTCCTGCGCAAGAAGCGCGCCGAATGGGAGAAGTACACCTCGATCGTCACCGAGTGGGAGGTCCAGCAGTACCTCGCGAGCTCCTGATCGCGCCCGTCGGCCCGCTTTGCGCGCATCACGGTCCGTCCGACCTGTGCCGCTTTAGTAGGGCGACGTGCTCCCTGCTCAGATATCGGTGATTCGCCTGCTATCATTACCACAGCGAGAGGGTGGTGGTATGTCCGAGAAGAACGTCCTGTATATGGCCAGAACGACTCGATACTACGAGTTCGCCCAATCGCTGTGTGCATCGATGGGCCTCGAGGTGAGCGCCGCCACCCCCGATTCGCCGACGGCCACGCGCGATTTCGACCTGCTGATCCTCGATGCCGACGGGATCCGCAACGACCGCATCGAGCAGATCGCCAAGTGGCTCGACGAGCGGGGCAACATCCCCATGCTCGTGATCGTGGACGACGACAGCCTGCAGAGCCTCCACATGCCATCGCGTTCGCGCTCGGACTTCATCTGCTCGGGTGCGAGCGAGACCGAGCTCGAGGTCCGCACCCGCCGCCTGCTCGGCGAGGAGGAGAGCTTCTCGGTCGACGACGTGCTGCGCGTGGACAACATGACCATCAACCTCGCCACCTACCAGGTGTATCTGGATGACAAGCCCGTCGACCTCACCCTCATGGAGTACTCCCTGCTCTCGTTTTTGGCGATGCACCCCAACCGCGCCTACAGCCGCGAGGTGCTGCTGCATCGCGTGTGGGGCTTCGAGTACTGCGGCGGCACGCGTACGGTCGACGTGCACATCCGCCGCATCCGCTCCAAGGTCGGCCCGCAGATCGCGGCGCACATCACCACCGTCCGCGGCGTCGGCTACCTGTTCAAGGGCTGACGCCCGCGATCCAAGGGCGCCGGGCGCCCGGTGTCGGCGTGCTCCCGGAGCGCCGGCCCGCGCCCTCCCGACGGCCCCGATTCGGCCCCGCATCATGCCGGTACCGGTCGGCATGCGCACCCCAGGCGGTCCCTGCGCGTCTCCCGTCCGTCATCCGGTCGGGGGTCGGTCACGCGCCCGCCGACCAAGTCTTACATTTCGCTTAACGTGGCGGGAACGCTTTGCGCCGGCGGCTTCTGTTGGGGTACAACGTGTTCGACAACGATGACACGAGTCTTTCCAGACGAAAGGAACGAGACGATGAGTGAGAACACGCCTCAGCGCCCTGACGGGCTGAACGACGCCGCGGGCGCCCAGCAGCCGCGCGTGCAGGTCGAGCCGACCCCCGCGCAGCCCGCCCCCGCGCAGAACCCGGGCTACACCGCGCCCGGACGGACCTATGTCAACCAAGCGCCCGCCGGGCGGGCCTACGCGGGCCAGACCTCCGCGGGCCCGGTCCCGCCGACCGGCGCCGCCGTGCCGGGCGCGGCCGCCGCGACTGAGACCCGCACCGTGGTGAAGACCCGCACCAAGAAGTTCCCGGTCTTCCTGAGCTCGCTGGCCGGCCTCGCCGTCGGCGCGGTGCTCGTGATCGCGCTCGTGATGACGGGCGCGCTCGACATCGACCGGGGCGGCAGCGTGACGGCGACCAACCCCGACTCCACCTCCCAGACTATCGACATCAACCCCGAGGACACCACGCTGTCCGAGGTCGTGGCGCAGAAGGCGCTGCCCTCGGTGGTGTCCATCTCGACCGAGATCGACACGACCTCGAGCCTCGCCGGCGACTCCGGTGCGAGCTCGGGCAACATCGGCTCGGGCGTGATCTTGGACACCGACGGCAACATCCTCACCAACTACCATGTGATCCAGAACGCCTCCGCCATCGCGGTCACCCTGGATGACGGGACGAGCTACGAGGCCGAGCTCGTGGGCACCGACGAGTCGAGCGACCTGGCGGTCATCCGCCTCGTGAACGCCGATTCCAGCGCCCTCACCCCGATCGAGGTCGGCGACTCGGACAACCTGAGCGTGGGCGAGTGGGTCATGGCCATCGGCAGCCCCTTCGGCAACGAGCAGTCCGTGTCCACCGGCATCGTGAGCGCGCTGTACCGCTCCACGGCGCTGCAGAGCACGAGCGGCACCTCCATCTACGCCAACATGATCCAGACCGACGCGGCCATCAACCCGGGTAACTCCGGCGGCGCGCTCGTGAATGACCAGGGCCAGCTCATCGGCATCAACTCGGTGATCGAGTCCTACTCCGGCTCGAGCTCGGGCGTGGGCTTCGCCATCCCGGTGAACTACGCCAAGAACATCGCCGACCAGATCATCGCCGGCAAGACCCCCGTCCATCCCTACCTGGGCCTCACCCTCACGAGCGTGAACGCCCTGAACGCCCGCCAGAACAACCTGGCGGTCGACTCGGGCGCCTACGTGAACGAGGTCACCGCCGGCGGCCCCTCCGAGCAGGCCGGCATCCAGCAGGGCGACATCATCACCGCCCTCGACGGCGAGCAGATCACCTCCGCCGACGGCCTGATCATCGCCGTGCGCGAGCACGAGGTGGGCGACGAGGTCACGCTGACCGTGGTGCGCGACGGCTCGGAGCAGGAGATCAAGGTCACCCTCGGCTCCGATGAGGCGCTCCAGGCCGAGCAGCAGGACGCCACCCAGGGCGACAGCTCGGGCAGCGGCCTCAGCGAGGAGGACTTCATGCGCTACCTCCAGGAGCTCATGGGCCAGGGCGGCAGCGGCGCGTAACCGCGCGGCCCCCGACGGCGGCGCGCGGCCGCCTGCTTCCCCGGTGCCGACGCGTGCGGCACCTCGGACCCCGATTCGCATGCACATGCGGGTCGGGGTCTTTTTCATGCGGGAATCCCGCGCTCCGGATGGGTCGCGGCGGTGGAATATCCGGTACCGGCGTGTACGGACAGGTCGAAACGGGCTAAACTTGTGACGCTATCGTGTAATCAGGATATCTTTATTCTGATTACAGAATAAAGGGGAGAGATGTGAGAAGGGGGAGACCATGTTCTCTCTGCATCGGACACGGGGCGGCGTCCACCCGCCCCAGTGCAAGGACCTGCGGGATTACGCCTGCACGTCCGTAGCGCCGCCCGAGCGGGTCCGCATCCCGCTCAACATGCACATCGGCGGTCCGTGCGCACCCGTGGTGAAGCCGGGGGACCACGTGTATGTGGGCACGCTGATCGGCGACGGGTCGGGCCTGTACGCGCCCGTCCACGCCAGCATCTCGGGCACCGTCGTATCGACCGATACCGAGCAGCTGCCCACCGGCGCCACCGCGCCCGTCGTCGAGATCGAGTCGGACGGCAAGATGGAGAGCGACCCGTCGCTCTCGGTGCCGAGCTACGGCACCAAGGAGGAGTTCCTCGACTGCGTGCGCGCCTCGGGCGCCGTCGGCCTGGGCGGCGCCGCCTTCCCGACATGGTTCAAGATGCGCGCCCCCGAGGGGAAGAGCTTCGAGTACCTGGTCGTCAACGGCATGGAGTGCGAGCCGTTCATCACGAGCGACTACCGCCAGATGATGGAGCACCCCGGCCGCGTGGTGGACGGCGTCCACCGCATCGCGATCGCGCTGGGGATCCCGGCGGCGGTCATCGGCATCGAGGACAACAAGCCCGAGGCGGTGGCCAAGCTCACCGAGACGGTGGCGGAGAGGGGCTGGGGCGACCTCATCGAGGTCATGTCCATCCCCACGAAGTACCCCGCGGGCGGCGAGAAGGTCCTCATCAGCGCCACCACCGGGCGCGACGTGCCCGCCGGCGGCCTGCCCGTGGACGTCGGCTGCCTGGTGGTCAACGTCACCACCGCCTCGCGCATCGAGCAGTACTTCCGCTACGGGATGCCGCTCGTGGCCAAGACGCTCACGCTGGCGGGCGACTGCGTGGCGAACCCCGGCAACTACCGCGTGCCCATCGGCATGAACGTGCGCGACGTCATCGAGGCCACGGGCGGGCTCACCAAGGAGCCCCGCAAGGTCATCATGGGCGGCCCCATGATGGGCCGCACGCTCACGAGCATCGACTGCCCCATCATCAAGGCCAACAACGCCATCCTGTGCCTCGACGACACGGCGGTCCTGCCCGAGGAGACGCCCTGCATCCGCTGCGGGCGCTGCGTGCGCGTGTGCCCGCTCGGCCTCATGCCCTATGCGCTGGACGGCGCGTCGCGCAGCCGCGACGTGGTCGCGCTCGACGAGCTCGCCGTCATGAACTGCATGGAGTGCGGCTCGTGCGCCTACACCTGCCCGGCCCATCGCCGCATCACCGCATCGATCCGCGAGGGCAAGGCCTTCTACCGCAGCGAGGTCAAGCGCCTCACCGAACCCGTGAAGGGGGCGTAGAACCGTGAATCTCATCAACGAGGCGTCGCCGCACTTCCACGACAAGGCCTCGACCACCAAGATCATGGGGCTCGTGTGCCTGGCGCTCGTGCCCACCCTGCTCGCCGCGACCTGGCTGTACGGCCTGGGCGCGCCGCTGCTCGTGCTCGTGTGCATCTCCACCGCGCTCGTCTGCGAGCACCTGTGCTGCATCGCCATGCACCGCCAGTCCACTGCCGGCGACCTGTCGTGCGTGGTCACCGCGATGCTGTTCGCCTTCACCCTGCCGGCCGACTGCCCGTTCTGGGTGGCGGTGCTGGGCACGGCGTTCGCGATCGTCATCGTGAAGATGCTGTTCGGCGGCATCGGCTGCAACGTCTTCAACCCGGCCGTCGCGGCCCGCGTGTTCGTGATGGTCGCGCTGCCGAGCGCCCTGTCCGCCTACCCCGACGTGCTGGGCAAGCCGCTCGACGCCGTCACGGGCGCGACGCCGCTCGCCATGGCGTCGGCGGGCGACATGCCGTACAGCTACCTGGACCTGCTGCTGGGCAACCACGCCGGCGCGCTCGGCGAGACCTGCGTGCTCACGCTGCTGATCGGCTACATCTTCCTGCTCGCCGTGCGGGTGGTCGACGCATGGGCCACGCTGCCGTTCATCGGCATGGTGGCGGTCGTGTCCGCCTTCGCGGGGCAGGACGTGGTCTACCAGCTGCTCTCCGGCGGCCTGGCCATGGGAGCCTTCTTCATGGCCACCGACTACACCACCACGCCCATGAACCCGCTCGGCAAGGTGGTGTTCGGCCTGTGCTGCGGGCTCATCACCGGGCTCGTCCGCTTCTTCGCCTCGTCCCCCGAGGGCGTGGCCTTCTCCATCCTGTTCATGAACATGTTCGTGCCGCTGATCGACCGCGTCACGCGTCCCGTCCCGGCTGGAGGTGTCAAGAATGCCCTCGTCTAAGTCTTGGATCGCGCGCCATCGGGAGGGCGGCATCTACTCGTTCGTCATCCTGCTCGTCGCCGCCCTCGCGTGCGGCGGAGTCGTCGCCGGCGCGAACTTCGCCGGGCGCGACGCCTTCGCTGCGGCCGACGCCCGCCTGGACGAGGCGAAGGGCGGCGCCCAGCGCGCGCTGCTGTTCCCCGACGCCACGTTCGAGCAGGTGAGCGCGCCGGCGATCGAGGGCCTCAACTCCGTCTACCGCACCGACGGGGGCGCCTGGGTCTTCGATGTGAGCGCCACCGGCTATCATGGCGACGTCGAGCTCATGGTCGGCATCGCCGCCGACGGCACGGTCGCCGGCATCCAGATCGTCGCCGAGGACGAGACCGACGGCATCGGCACGAACGCGCTGACCGAGGAGTACTTCGGCACCTTCGCCGGCATGCCCGCCGCCGGCGCGCTCACGCTCGAGGACGCCGGGAGCGACCAGACGCACGTCGACGGCGTCTCGGGCGCGACGTTCACGAGCAACGCCGTGGTCGGGTGCCTGAACATCGCCTTCGAGGCCTATGCGCAGTTGGGAGGCAACTAGCATGGCGGCAAACGAACTCATCCGCCGCGCGCAGGCGGAGCGCATGCGCGCGCTCGTCCACACGCCCACCTTCCTGGTGGTCGCGGGATCGCTTCCGGGCCTGCACGCCGCCACCTCGGCGGTCGACGGGCTGGCCATCGGCATCGTCTCGGCCGTGAGCATCCTCGCCATGGCCGCCCTGGCGCGCCCGCTGCGCGCCGTGACCGGGCGGTTCACCTACATCCCCGTGACGCTCATGGTGAGCGCGACGGTCGCGGTGCTCATGGGCTTCGCCGTGCGCGTCGTCGACCCGGTGGTCCATGAGGACCTCGGCATCTACATCCCCCTCGCCGCGGCGAACGCCATGGCGATGACCTTCGTCGCCGTCGACGGGTTCTCCGCCGCCCCGGCGAAGGGCTCCCGGGCGGGCACCGCGTGCTTCGCCGCCGCGTGCTCCTGCGCCGCGCTGGCCCTCATCGGCTTTCTGAACGGCATGCTCACCACCGGTCAGGTCTTCGGCCTCACCATGGGCGAGCTCGCCGCGACGCCCATCGCCATCTTCGGCACCCCCGCGGGGTCGCTGCTGATCCTGGCGCTCGTGGCGACCTTCGTCCAGTCCGTCGAGCACGCTGCCGCCGTGTCCCGCGCCGAGCGCGACGGGTCCGCGCAGGCGGCCACCGAAGGGGGTGAGCGGTGATGGAGTTCCTGAGCGCCCTGTTCACCGCCGCATTCGACAGCAATATCGTCTTCGCCCAGCTCGTGGGTATGGTCGCCGTCCTTCTGGCGGCGTACCGCCCGCAGGACGCGGTTCGCTTCGGCGCGCTGCTGTGGGCCGCCGTGTCCGTGGCCGGGCTCATCGGCTGGCCGGTATACGCCGGCTTCTTCGCCCCCTGGGGCGTGGGCTACCTCGCCCCGGTCGCATACGCCGCCGTGAGCTCGATCGTCATCTTCGTCGCCGGCGCCGTCGCCTGCTCGGGCAGGGATGCGGCCGAGCGCGGGCGCATCCTCGTGCTGTGCACGCTGCTCGCGGTGAACGCCGCGGTGCTGGGCGTGCCGCTCGGCAACGCCGCCGCTGCCGAGGCCGCCACGCTCGCCTCGGCGGTCGGCACCTCGGTCGGTGCGGGCCTGGGCGCCTTCATCGCCGTGGTCCTGTTCGCCACCGTCCGCCAGCGCATCGACGAGCGTCTCGTCCCGCCCGCGCTGCGCGGCCTGCCCATCTCGCTGGTGACCGCCTCGCTCATGTGCATGGCGTTCACCTGCGTGGCCGGCATCGCCGGCGGCCTGTTCGCGTAAGGGGGTATGGATCGTGGATCCCATCATCTTCATCGGCGTCCCGCCGTTCATGCTCGCGTTCACCGTGCTTCTGTTCGCCTTCGCGCTCGCCGTCGCCGTGGGGCTGCTGAACTACCACGACCGCTGCGACGCAGAGGACGCGGCCGCCGCGGAGGCTGAGGCCGCCGCCGGGCCGTCCGACGGCGCCGACGCATAGGCTGCGCGCTGAAACCGCGGCACCGCCTTTTCTATGCGCGACGCGTCGCGGCGCCGTCGATGCGCCGCCCCTCGGGTCATACCTCGGTAGCTCCGGCGAGCAGGCGCGCCCGCCAGTCGGAAGACATGTGGAAGAGGCGCAGGAGCGTCACCTCGCGTACCGTCTCGTCAACGTCGTAGACGGCGATGTATCGCTCGAGCGCCCTCCAGCGGTAGGGGGTGCCCTCCACGCTCCCTGCCATGAGCGGGAACTCGCCGACGACGGAGACGAGCGCGTCGTAGGCGTCGAGAAGCCGGGCGGCGCTCGACGGCCCCGCGTTGGCGAGCCTCCACGAGACGGCGGCGTCAAGGTCGCCGTCGAACCGCCCCGTGGACCCGACGGAGAACCTAGGCAAGGTTGTACCTCGCCCTCAGCTCAGCGGACACCGCCCGGGCGTCCCTTACGCGGCCTGCGGCGGCGTCGTCCTTCGCCTCGGCGAGACGGATGCGGAAGTCCTCTTCGCCCGTGACCTCGAGCGGGTCTGTCGGCGCGGCGGACACCCAGGCGCGCCGGCCGTCGAACGACCAGTACACGCGCGCGCCGTCCGCGATGCCGAGCGCCGTCCGCACCTCCTTGGGAACGGTCGTCTGCCCGCCCTTCGTGAGCTTCGTGCTCATCATCGTGACCATGTGGCGCCTCCATAATCATTGATTCCAATGCTTTCATTGATTTTAGCGCACCGTGGGCTCGGGCGGGCAGTCCCGGCGGAAAAAGCGGAGGTGAGTCCGCGCAGGGGCTCCCTTCGCTCGGCCTGTATGTCTTGGCAGGCCGCTACGCGTCCTTCCGGACCACGACGTAGACGGCCTCGATGCAGGTGGAGGGCGTGTCAAAGATATTGGACATGCCGTTGGCGGCAGCGTGCGCATGGACGGGGGCCCGCGCGGCGATACTGTGCTTGAGTGGGCGGCACGCGATGGCGGGGCGGCGGATGCGCGATGCGGAAGGGCGGTGCGCCATGGTCGAACGTGAACTCGGGATGCGGATCCGTGCGCTTCGCGAGGAACGCGGTGTCACGCAGGCGGATTTCGCCCGCAAGGTCCTCGTCGCGCGGCAGACGGTGAGCAACTGGGAATGCGGCAGGACCCTGCCCGATGTCGAGAGTCTGAAGCTCATCGCGGGCTACTTCGGCATCACGGTCGACGAGCTGCTCGATGCCGATGCGCAGCGGATCATCGATGAGACGGCCGACGCGCGCCATACGCTCATCATGTGGATCGTCGCCGGCGTCGTCTACGCCCTTGAGTTTATATTCGAGGCGGTGATCGATTCGCTGGTTTCGACGGCACTCTCGTTTACCGACCGACAGGGCGTGCGGCTCGTGTTGCTCGTCTGTCGGCTGCTCGCCATGACGTGGTATTTCGTGTGGTCCTTCCGTGCGAGGAAGGTCCGGCGCGACCGCGACTTGACGTGCGCCCTGGAGGTCGTCGCGTTCATCGAGGGCAGGCGCCCCGGCGCCTCGCTGCCCGATACCGTGTTCTACCGGTGGATCCTGCCGTACTTCCCGTTCTGGTGGACGACGTTTCTGGTTATCGTCTGCGTGTCGCTGATCGCGCTGTTCGCGTGGACCCGCGCCGTCTGACGGAGGTTTCAGGCAGGCGGGCGGGGGGGAGGGGCGCGTCGCCGCGGGATGGTACCCTATACTCCGATTGAAACCGATCGGGAGGGGAGCCATGGCGGAGCAGCAGAGCCTATTCGGGGACGGCGCGCCGGACGCGTCCGAGGCAAGCGGCCAGGCGGCGCCGTCGGGCGGGAGGCGCGAGGCGGCCGAGCGCGCCGCGGAGCTCCGGCACCTGCTCGACTACCACGCGTACCGCTACTACGCGCTCGACGCGCCCGAGATCACCGACGCCGCCTTCGACAAGCTGCTCGTCGAGCTCCAGCGGATCGAGGCCTCCTATCCGGACCTGGTGACGCCGGATTCCTACACCCAGCGCGTGGGCGGGTACGTGTCCGAGCAGTTCGCCCCCGTCACGCACATGGCCCGCATGTACTCCATGGACGACGCCATGGACCTCGGGGAGCTCGACGAGTGGCTCCAGCGCACCGAGGACGCCCTCGGGGCCGGCAACGTCGCCTATACCTGCGAGCTCAAGATCGACGGCCTGGGCGTGGCGCTCACCTACCGCAACGGCGCCTTCGTGCGCGCCGCCACCCGCGGGGACGGGACGACGGGCGAGGACGTGAGCCTGAACGTGCGCACCATCCGGGACGTCCCCATGCACCTGTCCGAGACGGGCCTGGCCCGCATGGGGGCGGACCGCGCGGCGGCCATCGAGGTCCGCGGCGAGGTCTACATGCCCAAGGGCAGCTTCGTCCGCCTGAACGAGGAGGCCGACGCCGAGGGGCGCGCCCCCTTCGCCAACCCGCGCAACGCCGCGGCGGGCAGCCTGCGCCAGAAGGACCCCAAGGTCACCGCCCGGCGCGACCTCTCCACCTTCCTGTACGCCGTGGCCGACACCGCGCCTTTGCACGTGGACTCCCAGCACGCCTTCCTGGACTGGCTGCGCGAGGCGGGTTTCCATGTGAACCCCAACGTGGCGCGCTGCGAGACCCCCGCCGAGGTGCATGCCTTCTGCGCCGACGCGCTCGCGCACCGCGGCGACCTCGATTACGACATCGACGGCGTGGTGGTGAAGGTCGACAGCTTCGCCCAGCAGGACGAGCTCGGGTTCACGGCCCGTGCGCCGCGCTGGGCCATCGCCTTCAAGTTCCCGCCGGAGGAGAAGACCACCGTCCTGCGCGAGATCCGCATCCAGGTGGGCCGCACCGGCGTGCTCACCCCGGTGGCGGAGTTCGACCCGGTGACGGTGGCGGGCTCCACCATCGCCCGCGCGACCCTGCACAACGAGGACGAGGTGCACCGCAAGGACGTGCGCGTGGGGGACACCATCGTCGTGCACAAGGCGGGCGACGTCATCCCCGAGGTCGTGGGTCCGGTGCTGGACCGCCGGCCCGAGGGGGCGGAGCCCTGGCGCATGCCCGCGGCCTGCCCCGCCTGCGGCTCGCCCGTGGTGCACGAGGACGGCGAGGTGGCCTACCGCTGCGTGTCCATCGACTGCCCGGCGCAGCTCAAGGAGCGCCTGCTCCATTGGGTGAGCCGCGGCTGCATGGACGTGGACGGCGTGGGCGAGGAGCTCGTCGACAAGATGATCGAGGCGGGCCTGCTGCACGACGTCGCCGACTTCTACAGCCTGACGGTCGATCAGATCGCCGGGCTGGACACCGGGCGCACCTACCTGAAGGACGACAAGCGCCGCGGCGTGAAGGCGGGCGACCCCATCCCGGTGGGCGCCACCATCGCCGCGAAGGTCGTCGATGAGCTGGCGCGCTCCAAGTCCCAACCCCTCGGGCGCGTGCTGTTCGCCCTGGGCATCAGGCACGTGGGCAAGAGCGTGGGCGAGCTCATCGCGGGCAGGTTCCCGACCGTCGACGCTTTGGTGACCGCGAGCGAGGAGGACATCGCCGCCATCGACGGCATCGGGCCCAAGATCGCCGAGAGCGTGAGGCAGTTCCTGTCGGTGCCCGAGAACCTGGCGGTGCTCGACCGCCTGCGCGCCGCGGGCCTCGCGCTCGCGGAGGACCGCGCCGGGGCCGCCGACCGCGCCGCCGAGCTGACCGGCGTCGACGCCGGCCTGGTCGAGGCGCAGCCGCTCGCGGGCCTGACCTTCGTGCTCACCGGCACGCTCGAACGCCGCACGCGCGACGAGGCGGGGGCGGCCCTGAAGGCCCTCGGCGCGAAGGTGACCGGTTCGGTGTCCAAGAA